>CALVSU010000052.1 GCA_944359385.1 uncultured Clostridia bacterium
ACCCACTTTTCGAGGAAAGCCTGTTCTTCGGGAACGGCTTTGGTCGTCTGGCTGGCGGCGACGATCGGGAGCGCCTTTTGCACGAGCTGTTTGGCGATGCCCGTCTTTTCGCAGAAGAGTTTGAGGTATTCTTCGGCGATGTCATCTTTCTTTTCAAGTTTGAAAAGAAGGTAGGTGCGCGCCGCGTCGCAGCGGGCGTTGCCCTGCGTGGCGTGCGCCCAGTCGATGATGAACTTTCTTCCGTCGGGGCTCACAATGATGTTGCCGGGGTTGAAGTCGCCGTGGCAGAGTTTATCGTGCTGCGGCAGGGAGTCGAGCAAAATGTGCAGATCGTAGCGGGTGGTCTTGTCGAACTTGGTCGCGGAGATCTTGCGGTGCATTTTGTCTTTCAGTTTGGTAAGGAGCGGAACTTTCTGTCCCAGAACTTCCACCTGAAGATCGACGAACTCTTCGAGATACTGCTGCATCTTGTCGGGATTTTCGTCCATGAGCTGCTGCAGCGTCTTGCCTTCGACATAGTCGAGGATGATCGCCCATTCGCCGTTGACCTTGGTGACTTCGTGCACTGCGGGAACGTTCAGGGAAGTACCCTCTTCGACGCGCGCCGTATTGAGCGCTTCGTTCAACACGTCAGACTTGGGATAAGAGCTGTTAAACAGCTTCACGAGCGTTTTGCCTTCCCTGTAAATGGTCTTTTTCTCTGTTTTCTGAATAATTTCCGCCATGGTAATTCCCCTCCTTATTTACCGTAATAGCATTTGAGATACATTTCTTTGATTTCGGAAATGAGCGGATAACGGGGGTTCGCGCCCGTGCACTGGTCGTCGAACGCCTGTTCGCACATCTCGTCCAGCCTGTCGAGGAAGTTCTTTTCGTCGATGCCGTAATCCTTGATCGTCTTTTTGATGCCGACTTTCTCTTTGAGCTCTTCGATCGCCTTGATGAGGTTTTTGACCTTCGCGTCGTCGTCCTTGCCGCCAAGTCCGAGGAATTCGGCAAATTCGGCATACCTTCTCTTGGTATGAGGATAAGCGTACTGCGGGAAGGTGCCCATCTTCGTGGGAACTTCCGCGCTGTTGAAGCGGATGACCTCGCAGATCATGAGCGCGTTTGCAACGCCGTGAGGCAGATGATGGAATGCGCCGAGTTTATGCGCCATGGAGTGGCACACGCCGAGGAACGCGTTTGCAAACGCGATACCTGCCATCGTGGAAGCGTCCGCCATCTTTTCGCGCGCTTCGGGATCGTTCGCACCGTTCGTATATGCGCGGGGCAGATATTCGAAAATCATCTTCGCCGCGACGAGCGCCTGACCGTCGGTATAAGGCGTAGCCATGATGGAAGCGTACGCTTCGAGCGCGTGCGTCAGCGCGTCGATACCGGAAGCGGAAGTGAGGCCCCTCGGCATATTCATCATGAAGTCCGCGTCGATGATCGCCATCTTCGGCAGGAGTTCATAGTCCGCGAGAGGATATTTGATGCCCGTCGTCTCGTCGGTGATGACGGCGAACGGGGTGACTTCGGAGCCCGTACCTGCGGAGGTAGGCACCGCGATGAAGTACGCTTTCTCGCCCATCTTCGGGAAGGTGTACACCCTCTTGCGGATGTCCATGAAGCGCATCGCCATGTCGAGGAAGTCGACTTCGGGATGTTCGTAGAGCACCCACATGATCTTGCCCGCGTCCATAGCCGAGCCGCCGCCGAGCGCGATGATCACGTCGGGCTGGAACTCGGTCATCAGCTTCGCACCCTCTTTCGCGCAGGCGAGGTTGGGGTCGGGAGCGACGTTGTAGAAGCAGGTATAACGGATATCCATTTCATCGAGCTTGTCGGTGATGGGTTTGATATAGTTGTTTTTGTACAGGAATTCGTCGGTGACGATGAACGCCCTCTTCTTGCCCATGACGTTTTTGAGTTCGTCGAGCGCGACGGGCAGGCAGCCCTTCTTGTGATAAACTTTTTCAGGCAATCTGAGCCAAAGCATATTTTCTCTCCTCTCCGCTAAGGTTTTGATGTTCAAAAGGTGTTTTACGCCGACGTTCTCGGACACCGAGTTGCCGCCCCACGAGCCGCAGCCGAGGGTAAGCGAAGGGGTGAGTTTGAAGTTGTAGATGTCGCCGATCGCGCCCTGCGAAGAAGGCATATTGATGAGCTGACGGCAGGTCTTCATCGCTTCCTGCCATTTTGCGATCTTGTCCTTTTCGGTGATCTGGTTGATATACAGCGAAGAGGTATGGCCGTAGCCGCCGTCCGCGATCAGCCTTTCCGCTTTCGCGACCGCTTCGTCGAAATCCTTCGCATGGTACAGCGCGAGCACGGGAGAGAGTTTCTCGTGCGCGAACGCCTCTTCCAGTTCCACGCTCTCCACTTCGCCGATCAGGATCTTCGCCGTAGGTTCAACGGTAAAACCGCAGATCTCCGCGATCTTCGGAGCGCTCTGCCCGACGATCTTGGCGTTCAGCGCGCCGTTGATGATCATCGTGGAACGCACTTTGTTCTTTTCGTCCTCGGTGAGGATATGGCAGCCGCGCTTTACGAACTCCGCTTTCACGGCGTCGTAAACGGCGTCTTCGGCGATGACCGACTGCTCGGAAGCGCAGATCAGGCCGTTATCGAAGGTTTTGGAGTGGATGATGGAGTTGACGGCAACGGTGATGTTCGCCGTTTCGTCGATGATCGCGGGCGTGTTGCCTGCGCCGACGCCGAGAGCGGGTTTGCCCGAGGAGTATGCGCTCCTGACCATGCCGGGACCGCCCGTCGCGAGGATGATGTCCGCCGTCTTCATGAGGGTGTTGGTCATTTCAAGGGAAGGAACGTCGATCCAGCCCACGATGCCTTCGGGTGCGCCTGCTTTGACAGCCGCATCGAGCACGACTTTCGCCGCCGCGATCGTGCAGTTCTTTGCGCGCGGGTGCGGCGAGATGATGATGCCGTTGCGCGTTTTCAGGCAGATGAGCGTCTTGAAGATCGCCGTGGACGTCGGGTTGGTCGTAGGAATGACCGCCGCAACGACGCCGATCGGCTCCGCGATCTTCTTGATGCCGTATGCCGTATCTTCTTCGATCACGCCCACCGTCTTGGTGTGCTTGTAGGTATTGTAGATATACTCGGCGGCATAATGGTTTTTGATGACCTTATCCTCCACGATACCCATACCCGTTTCAGCGACCGCCATTTTCGCGAGGGGAATACGCTGATTGTTTGCGGCAAGAGCTGCGGCGGCAAAGATCTTGTCCACCTGCTCCTGGCTGTACGTAGCGAAGATTTCCTGCGCTTTTCTGACCTGTGCGATCTTAGCCATCAAAGCTTCGACCGAGTCAACGATTTTTTCGTTCTCCATGAGACCTCTCCTTAAAAATTTATTTCTCGTTGTATAAAATTTCCGCGAGGCGTTTGGACAGGATCGCGAGCGATGCCGCCATGTCCTCGTTTTTAACCGCTATGTCGTCGGGCAGGTTGAGATGCGCCGAAGCGAAATTCCAGATCGCCCGCACGCCCCCTGCCGTCAGCGCGTCGGCAACTTCCTGCGCCGCCGCCTTGGGCACCGCGATGATGCCGATCAGAACGTTCAGCCTGCGCACCAGCCGCGTGATCTCGGACGCCGCAAAAATCGGCACCCCCTTGATCGTCTTGCCGATCAGATCGGGCGATACGTCGAACGCCGCCACGATGTTGAGCCCGTAGTTTTTGAAACCGCCGTAGCCCACCAGCGCATGGCCGAGTCCGCCCGCGCCCACCAGAACCGCGTCCGTCACGTTGTCGTAACCCAGAAAACGGTTGATGTCTGCGATCAAGTCTGCGATCTCAAACCCCAGCTTGGGTTTGCCCGCCACCGTGCTGATCTCGGCAAGGTCTTTCCTTACCTGCACCGCGTTGAGTTTCAGGTCCTCGGCAATGGCGGTCGAAGAGATCGTGCGTTCCCCCGCAAGCTCCTTCTCTTTGAGGTAGCGAAGATACGCGGGCAGACGCCCTATGGTCGCTTTCGAGACGTTTGTGATCTCCTTATTGTTCCCCATTTTGCGGATCCCGAAACATGACATATTGATAAAAATTTATTGATATCTTTTTATCGATAAAATTTTATCAAATACGGATCCGTCTGTCAAACGACTGCCGCATAATTTTTTATGTGCGCCGTTTTTTATCCCAATGAACGCGGAATGTGATTTTCTTTCATTCGGCACGCTGTTTTTCGGTTCTTTTCCATTATAACACCGAAAACAGCTCTTTGCAATACTTTACCGAAAAACGTGTTTCCGCAAATGACAAAAAACGCCGCATTTTTACATTTTGCATCTTGCGGGCGAAATCGGTTTGTAAATGTATAAGCACAACCGAAGATCTTTGCAAAGAAGTTTATGCGGCGGCACAAAAAAACGAAGAACGCGGACAAAACGCGTTCTTCGCCTGATCTTATTCCCGATGAGGTCCGCCCTCCGATCCTTCGGCGGAAGGCGCGTCGCTTTCCGATGCTTGCGCGCCCGTTGTTTTTTCTGCGGTGTCCGAAGGCTTCTTCTCGTCCGAACTCTCCTTCGCGCCGAAGATCTCCGCAGCGTATTTCGTATGAAAACCGCTGTTCGATTCGGGGCGCAGCTCGTTCGGAAAATATGTATCCGCCTTGATGTCGCCCGTGATCTTCTGCAGCTGCGTCACGAGCCTGTAAGGGGTTTCCACATCCCACAACACCTGCGCCTTGTTCTTGGCGACGATATAAATGTCCCCGACGTGCAGCATGCGGTCAAGCAACCCCACTTTGAGGTTGACGCTCTCCACGTCCGCATAATAAATGTTCACCACGTCAATGCCGACCAGTCCGCTCTTGATGAGGATGCGTCTTTCCGTGAAGACGTATTCCATATTTTTCTGTCGCATCCCCGCCGTGATGACGTTGGAAAGCCAGATCCATACGGGGATCAGGTGCAACAGAAAAAACACGATAATGAAGATCAGCACGAATACGGGCACTTTCCCGAACACGCCGAACGAGACCATCAGACCGATAAACGTCCCGTCAAACAAAAGCCATATGAGCGCGAAGGGCAGCATCTTGAATACCTGCCCCAGAATGTATGCCTTGCGGTTGGGTCGCCCGCGCCAGAGTATTTGCTCGCCCTCCGCGAGCAGTTGCTCTATATCATATTCTTTCTGCGGTTCACCCTGAAAATTTCTCTCGTCGAATTTTGCCATTCTCTCACCTCTTCGCAAATTTTTCCGAAAGCGCTCAGTTTTCCGCTTTGAAATCGTCTATGACCGAACGGACAAGCTCCGCATACGCGATCGCCTCCGCCGCCTTTTTGCCTGACGCGGTCGTGTTCTCCCGCCCGTTGGCAGAAAGGGCGACGCGCGCGGAAACATAGCGTTTGAGCGCCCACGCCGCGACGAACAGAAGAACGAGCGCGGCGACGCCGCACACGATCGCAAGAATGAGGATCTGCATTCCCGGCACGGCGCTGATGAACGCCGCCAAAACGCCGCCCGCAACGGCAAACAGGACAAAAAGCGCCGTCAGGATCGCCGCCTTTTTGAGGCTGGACGCATACTCTCTTTGCAATGCGGGACGGCTCTCTTCCCGCTCCGCTTTGTCCTTCGCGGACAGCACTTCCGCCTCCGCCCGCTTTTCGGACACGATGCTTTCCATAGAAGGTACGTATCTTTCGGCAAGCGCGGCGCGATCCTCTTTGCTCATGCGGCGCAAAGCGCGGTCATATGCCTTTTCGCAGTCGTAGATCTCATGAAAATCCGTGAAATCTTTGGTCTGCACGCGCACCACGCCGAACCACGGCCGCCAGCCCGCACCGTATTCCGCAGCGCTGTCGAGATATTTCTCGCCCGCTCCGACCAGATCGCCGGCTTCAAAAAGAGCGTCCGCTTCGTCGAGCAGTTTTTCCGCCGCGCTCTTCCGCTCGGCGGCCTTTTCTTCGCGTTCTTTCGCTTTGGCGGCATACGCCTCGTCGGAAAGCCCGACCCTGTCGTCCTCGCTCTCGAAATCCTTGAAATCGGGAACTTCCAGGACGATGGAATCGTCCTCTTCCTCCTTTTCCTGCGAGAGGAAATCCTCCCTGTTTTTCCTGAGCTTGATCTTGCCGTCGTCGTCAAGTTCGAGGTTTCTTTCTTCCATGTTCTGTTCTCCCTGAAAACGATCTCTGCTCTCCCTGCCGCGCGGCTTGCGCCGCTCATTCGGCAGAAGTATTTCCCTGTTCTTCGCCCGCCGCTTCCTTTTCCTCTTCGGTCAAAGCAAACGGACTTGCAAGCCTTCCTGCCCCTTTTTCTTTGGGAAGGACGGTGCTCACCACGCGCGTGCGCAGTTTCCCTTTATAGCGGCTCTTTGCCCAGCGGCAGAGCGCCTCGCTCTCGAAAAGCGCAAAGACGCCGCTCCCCGAACCCGTCACCGCATATGCGGAAGGCGAAAAGGACGCCGCCGCTTCCAGCGCTTCCCGCACGCCCCCCGAAAGCCGCGCGCTCGGCGCGCCGAGCGCGTTGTACACGCTGCCCGCGATCGCCTGAAAATCCCCCGCACGCACTGCCCGCGCCATGCGCGCACTGTCGGCGCGAAGCGGATCGGGCGCGCTGTCGTATTCGCGGTAGCAATCCCCCGAAGATACGCTCTCCCCGGGAAGAAACAACAGCATATGGAGCCTTATAGGGCACGAAAGCGGTTCCACCCGTTCGCCCCTGCCCGTCATGCGGGCAAATCCGCCGCCGAGCATATATCCCGTATCGCTCCCCAGCCCGTCAGCGAGGGCTTTGAGCTTCTCACGTTCGCCGATCTTATAAAGCTTCGCCATGACGTTGAGCACGCCCGCCGCGTCCGCAGACGACCCGCCCAGTCCCGCGCCGATCGGGATATCTTTGTAGATCTCTATATCCGCGCCCTTCGTTCCGAACGCCGCGACAAACGCCTCTCCCGCTCTGACGGCATTATTTTTTTCGGGCGGAATGTTCTCGCTCCCCAGCCCGTGCATATACACGTTGATGAGTCCGTCCGAACGCGGTTTCGCGCAGACGGTATCCCATATATCTATATTCGCCGCCACGCTGTCGATCAGATGATAACCGCCCTTCGCGCCCGTTATATTCAGCGAAAGGTTGATCTTTGCGAAGCTCCTTGTCTTTTTCGCAAACATTTTCGCCTCTCCCGCACAAATCTCTTTCTATTATATCATTTTTTTAACCGATTGTAAACATCGCAATGTGAAATTTCGCTGAAAGCTCACGTTACAAAGCCGAAAGAGCGGATTTTTCCGCTCTTTCATCATAGGCGCAAAACCCTTCGGCTTTGTGATACGTGCGCGTCTGTCTCCCAAGACATCGGCGCCGCGCGCGAAGCATAAAGATCTTGCGGACGTTTCCCTGCGCGCGGCAAACGGTCAGCCCTTCTCCTTGCCCGTGACGATCAGCCCGCGCGCGCGGCAGAAAGAAAGGAACGCGTCCGCATTGCCGATGAGAAATCCCGATTCCGATACGATCAGCGCCTGGATGTTGTTCACCCAAATGAGTATGTACGAACGGACCCGCACGACCTTTTTGATGCCGTAAACGGGCAGGACGTTGTAAGAGACCTGCCTGCCGTTCTCCCATGCCGAGTATTCCAGACGGTCTTCGAACACCGCCGCGCGGGTGACCGCATTTTTATAGACGAGACTTTTGATCGTGTTTTTTCTGACGAGCACGGGAAAGAGGAACGCGAGCAGGACTGCCGCGATCGCGCCGATCGAAAGGAGACAGATCCCGTAGATCATGTCGCCGTCCAAAAAACCAAGAACGAGGGAAAGCGCCGCGCAGATAACAAAGACGCATCCCGCCGACAGGGCAGACTTTTTGCCCGCGACGCTGTCTGCAAGCACGCGCGCTTCCGGCTCGCCCAGCGGCGTATCCGCGAGAAACAGCGGCACAGGCGCCTGCATCTTTTGCACATCGCCCGCAAAAGGCTCTCCGCTCGCGGCATTTGCCCCGTTTTCGGAAAGCGCCTCTTTCCCTTCCGTTTCTCCTGCCGCGCTTTCCTCTGCGCCGCTTGCCGCGCCGCCGTGCGGCGCGGCAAGATCTTCCGCATCTCCGTTTCGGACACGCTCGGCATCTGCATGAGGATTTTTCAAAACATCCCCCTCGATATCGTTCCCTTCGGACATAACATTTTCCCCTTGTTTCCACGATTATAACATATCCTTTCGTAAAATACAACGGAAAAAACAAAATTCCCCGCGCGGCAAGCGCGGGGAACAAGAAAAACGCCCGAAAGTCGTTTTCGCTTCTGTATCCGTCCCTATGCGCCCCTCCTTTTGCGGACGGGTCACATCTTTTTCAGGTCGGATGCAGATATCCGTTTTTTGCGGACGAGTCAAATACCAGGCTTCTGCAAGTGAATTCGATCGATCAGAAACTTGCCTTTTTCTGTCTGTAAATCAGGATACGCTCACTGCCCGTAAGCGGAAATTCAAGGTCGGCGTTGGTGCGGCGCACCTCGTCGGGGGCTTTCCCGAGCTTTTTGGAAACATCCCAAAGCCCGTCGCCCGCGCAGGGGATATATACGCTGACCGCCGCGTCGGAAACAGGAATGGGATCGCCTGCCTCGATGCGGGTGACGGCAGACGCGCTCTCCGAGGCATACAGCGTAAAGTACAGTTTGAGCGCGCATTCCGCTTCCAGCTCTCCTTCCTTTTTCTGCCGCGCGGAAATGCCGCACGCAAGCGCGGAAACGGAAACAAAATACCCCTTTTTCGCACGGTCGCATTTGACGGGGAAGGCAAACGGCAGGCTCATCTCCACGCTGCGGGCAAACCCTTCTCCGTCCTTCATGAGCACTGTCGCATACACGACGCCTTCCGCCCGGATCTCCCCCTCGTCCGCAACGGCGGCAGCCTGGCAGCCGCCGAAAGCGATCGCCTGCATTGCGCAGGCAAAATCTATGCTGCCCGAGATCGCCGCAGTCCCCGCAATGCGCTCCGTTGCCGTACATGCCGCCACGGGTTCGCAAACCGCGATCTCCTGCCTTTCGACCGTATCCGAGAAGCCGGGGCAGAACGCATCGGCGGGCATCTGCACGTTCTCGCCGCGATATACCCTGCCGCGCAGATCCAGCGAAAACTCCGCCACGATGCGGCAGCGGTTCTTGTCTTCATCGCACGCCGCATTGATGTTCACCGAACGCACGCACACTTCAGCCGAAGCGCCGCAGCCGCTGACTGCCTCTTCGCAGGGGATCTCCGCCCTGAACGGGATCAGACGTTCATAAGAAACGGTGTCGCTTTCCCCCTCTTTTTTCGCCAGAATGCCGAGATTGATCTCGCCCGAAACTTCTATCGCCCCCGCCGATGCCAGCACGCGGTTGACGCAGACGGTCTCGCTGTGCGCGAGCACGTCGCCGACATAGTCGGTGTCAAACTCCTCTTCGATCTCCGCTTCGCCGCGGCAGGCATAGATCTGCGTCATGCGGACGGGTTTGAAATCGCACACGACACCGTCGCCGCCCGTGAGATACGAGATCTCCGCAGGCACGAAAAGCCCGATGTCCGCAGTGAGAATGGCAGAAAGGACGAGCGTGCGCCCGTCGCGTTTCACTTCCACCTTTTCTACCCGCAGGGAAACGTCCGCCGTGTGCGCAGGCGCCGCCGCCTCGCACTCTGCGCGGTGCGAAAACTCTGCGCCCCGTTCTCCGCTGATGACTGCGCCGTCGGGCGTCGCCGCCAGCACGGTAAAATACAATCTTCCCCCGTAACGCACTTCGCCCGGCAAAATTTCAGCACCGCCGAAAACAGCACGCGCGCTCACCGCGAGAATGTTGTTTTCCGCCCAGTCCGCAAGACGGCACTCCACGATCGATTGCGAAGAGAATTTTTTCCCCGCCGCAATATAGTTCGCTTTTTCATATTTTCCAGAAACAGACATGATTTGTTCTCCTCCGCTTTGTTCTCTCCTATTGTATGCCGCAAAAAAGTGCGGTATGCCTGTGCTTTTTGCCGATTTTTGCGTTCGGGCATAAATTTTCAAAAATTGGGAAAAATAGGAGTATGATCAGACCCACTCAGAATATACGCACCATTAAAGAAGAAATCAAAAATTTTTACAATAAAGAAGTGGACGTGCGCGTCAACCTCGGCAGGAATAAGATCGTAAACTTTACGGGACTCCTTTCGGGGATCTATCCCGCCCTGTTTACCGTGCTTCCCAACGATGCAAATTACAGGGGCAAGACTTCTTATGCCTATTCGGAAGTGCTCTGCGGAAACGTCAAGATCAGAGAAACCGCAAAAAAAGCATGACCGCTGCACGCATAAAGCAAAAAAACGCTTAATCTCCGTCACCGCGCGCACCGCAAAATCCCGATACGCATTTTGCCGCGCGCGCTGACAGTTCCGCCGCGTCATATAACAGGCAACAAGCGCGCAGCGCGCACGCAGACGCGCGATCGGAACGCGCGTGTGCATGGCTCCTGCCCGAAGCTTTGTCCGCTTCGGACTGACATCACCCGATTTTTCGGGCATCAAAAAAGGGATATCCCGTCGGGATATCCCTTTTTTCCTTTTTAAAAGTCCGAGATCAGAAATCGTCGTCCTCATCCTCTTCTTCGTCCTCGCCGTCCTCGTCGTCATAGGCGTCGAAATCTTCGTCGGACAAGCCGAGGTCGTCATCGTCGCCGGCGCTCTCTTCGCTGTATTCGTCCTCTTCTTCCTCGTCGTCGAAGTCTTCGTCGAAGTCTTCGCCGATGTCGATCGGCTCTTCCTCGTCGAGGGATTCATTGTCCTCGTCGAGGTAATTGCGCCATTCTTCGTCCTTGTCGGG
>CALVSU010000053.1 GCA_944359385.1 uncultured Clostridia bacterium
AATGCTGTTTTTAACGGCTGCCGTTTCGTTTGTCCAGTCGTATTTCGGGAACTTGTAATTGAGCCAGATGCCGAGCAGGGAAACGAGGGCGGCGTAGGCGACAGGTGCCAGCAGAAGGGAGACCCACGCCTGCGCGGAGGCGCCTGTCTGCGCGCAGACGACGGCGGAGAAAAACACGGCAAAGGGTGCGCTCAGGATGAATCCCGGCAGCGCTTTTGCGAGAAGCACCGTCGAGGCGGGCAGGGGCAGGGAACACATGATCCAGCGGGATTTTCCTTCCAGAGAAAGTGCGCTGCCCGAAGGGAAGGTGAGCCCCACAAACATCAGTGCGATCGAACCGCAGGGATACAGGAGCATGGCGACGGGAAGTTCGCCGCCCGTGGACGCGCTCAGCATCGCGAGCGGGTCGAAGATCAGAAAAGCGACGGCGGCGAGGAGAAGAAACGCCGCACCGCAGAGAGAGTTGACCGAATAGGCGGCGGAGGAAAACAACCGTTTGAATTCCTTTTTGACGAGGGCGCCGAAAACGGACGTCCTGCGCAGGTGTTCTTTCTTAAAAGTTCCGCCTGTGTTTTTCGCCGCAAGGCGGGTGTTTATTTTCGCGTAAAAAGGCGCCGTCAAAAGGACGAGCAATGCGATCGCCGCCGCGGAAATGCCCATGAAAGCGAAGATCGCCCAGGCGCTCCCGTCCGCCGCAAACTGCACAAACAGTGCGGGCGGATAGATTTTGCCCGTCATGAAAGAGGCGATCGCGTTCATGTCGGGCGCGGTGTCGGCTGTGTTGAAGGAAATCGCAAAACTTGCAGCCATGATGCCGACGAGCGCAACGATCGCGAAAATACTCTGCAGGATCCCTTTCGCTTTGAGCTTTGCGGTTGCCGCCGTGATAAGCGTGCCGAGTGCCGTGGCGACGGCAAGCGGAAGAAGGGGCGAAAAAAGTGTCGCGGCGAGAATGACGAAGGGCATGCCCGCGGAAAAGGGAGTGCTCACGAAATAGACGATCGAAGAGGGTAAAACCACCGCGAGCGCAAAAGCGAGATTGATAAGGTATGAGCATATGAGTCTCGACACGATCACCGCACTTTTTGATACGGGCAGGCACATGACTGCGTCGTAATCTTTTGCGGCAAAGAGCATGGCGCAGCCGCGGAAGAGGGAAAAGATGAACATGAGAAGAGACGCGGCGGCGATCATGAACGCAGGCAGTGCGCGGGTGACGCCCTGCTGTACAAACGCGACGGAGATAAATACGACATAACACAGGATAACAAGCCACGCGACGCCGATCCCGATAAATGCGCCCGTTGCGCGTTTTTTTGCGCGGGCGTCTTCGGTATATTTGAGTTTGTTGAATCCGAAAAACCCCGTCAGCTGCACTTTGGCGAGGATCGCCCATTTAGCCTTCATTGTTGCGGAGTACCTCCATGAAGACTTCTTCGAGACTCTCGTCGCCGCGTACCGTATCGATGTCGCCGCTTGCGACGAGCTTTCCGCTCTTTATGATCGCGATCTTGTTGCAGAGTTTCTCCGCCACGTCCAAAACGTGCGTGGAAAAGAAAATGGCGGCGCCCTGCGCGCAGAGTTCCCTGAACACTTGTTTCAGATTATAGGCGGCTTCGGGGTCCAGACCGACGAAAGGTTCGTCGAGTACAAACAGTTTGGGGGCGTGGATGAGTGCGGCGATCACGGCAAGTTTTTGCTTCATGCCATGCGAATAGGAGCCGATGAGTGCGCCCAGGTCTGCGGTGATGCGGAACATATCCGCATATTTTTCAATGCGCTCTTTTCTGTCATTTTCGCATACGCAGAAAATATCGGCGATATAGTTGAGGTACTGCGTGCCCGTCAGAAATTCATAGAGATCGGGGTTATCGGGAATGTACGCGGTAACAGATTTGCAGAAGATGGGGTTGGTCTTGACCGATTTTCCCAAAATGCAGATGTCGCCTTCGGAAAATTCCATCACGCCCGTTACGGCGCGCAGGGTGGTCGTTTTGCCTGCGCCGTTCTGCCCGATGAATCCGTAAATATCACCCGCAAAGACGTCCAGAGAAAGATCGTCCACGGCGCGTTTGTTCTTTAAATAGCTCTTTGAAAAATGCTTGATTTCAAGTATTTTCTGCGCATTGTTTGCGCTTTCGTTTTCAGACATGGAGAACTCCTCGAAACACACGATTTTCCGTATTATACTAACATATTCATGTTTTTTTGTCAATTTATTTTTGAGGGCATGAGAGAGTTGCCGTCTGTGCGAAAAGCTGTTATAATGAGAAAAAACGAAGGAGCCAAAAATGAAAAACATAGTATTGGGAAGCACGGGCGTCAAAGTCCCTGCGATCGCCGTCGGATGTATGCGCCTCAACGGGATCGACGCACAGGCGCGCAAACGCTTCATCATGTCTGCCGTTGAGCAGGGTATGTATTTTTTCGATCATGCGGACATCTACGGAGGCGGCATATGCGAAACGCTTTTCGGGGAAGCGGTGGGCGAACTTTCTTTGCCGCGCGAAAAACTGTTTTTGCAATCCAAATGCGGCATTGTTCCGGGCGTCATGTTTGATTTTTCCGAAAAGCACATCATAGAATCGGTCGAAGGTTCTCTGCGCAGATTGAAGACCGATCACCTTGACAGCCTTTTGCTGCACAGGCCTGACGCGCTTATTGAACCCGAGGAAGTCGCTTCGGCGTTCGAAAAGCTTGAAAAAGAGGGGAAAGTGCGCTTTTTCGGCGTTTCGAATATGCATCCCATGCAGATCGAACTCATCGCGGGCGCGGTAAAACAGCCGCTCGTCGCCGATCAGCTGCAATTTTCGCCCACGAACGCGTCTATGATCTCGGCGGGGTTCGAGGTGAACATGCTCACGGACGGCGCGGTTTCGCGCGACGGGTATGTGCTCGATTACTGTCGCCTGCATCACATCACCGTTCAGGCATGGTCGCCCTATCAGTACGGTTTTTTTGAAGGCGTTTACCTCGGAAACCCGAAATTTGAAGAGCTCAACCGCGTGATCGGCGAGATCGGCGAAAAATACGGAGTTGAAGACGTCGCCATTGTTGCGGCGTGGATCCTCCGTCATCCCGCGCATATGCAGATGGTCACGGGCACGATGAACGAAAAGCGCCTCAGCGCCATCGCAAAGGGCGCAGACATTACGCTCACGCGCGAGGAATGGTATAAGATCTATCTCGCCGCAGGGCATATTCTTCCGTAAATTCTGTTGTGTATCGGGAGGGGCGCATGACGCAAGAAAAAAATTCGCACAGGGTAAAAAATATTCTCCTTCTCTTTTTATTGTTTCTCAAAATCGGGCTTTTTACGTTCGGCGGCGGATATGCGATGATCAGCCTGATCCGCAGAGAGTTTGTCGACAAGAGAAGGTGGATCACGTCAACGGAATTCATGGACCTGATCGCGATCTCCGAATCAACGCCTGGTCCGCTCGCCATCAACAGCGCGACGTATGTCGGCTTCAAGATCGGCGGCTTTTTCGGCGCGCTTTCGGCTACGGTCGGCGTGGTTATCCCTTCTTTTGTCATCATCTATATTATTTCTCTGTTTTTGGAGCGCTTTCTTGCTCTCAAAGTCGTCGCCGCCGCTTTCAAAGGCATACAGGTCGCCGTAGCTTTCCTTATCCTGACGGCGGGCATACGTCTTTTCAAGGAAATGGAGAAAAAGCCTCTTACGCTGATCATGGCGGGGCTGACGTTTGCCGTCATGATCATGCTGGACGTTCTGGCGCTGTCTTTTTCCTCCGTTTATCTGATCCTGATCGGCGCGGGCGTGGGGCTTTTCGTCTATCTACTGGCATATGTACGTGAGCGCAGAAAGAAGATGCTTGCGCCTGCGGACGGCAAAGCGGCTGAAATGTTTGATCAGACAAGCGCCGCCTCGTTTGCGGAAGACGACGAAAAGGGAGAGGTGTCGCCCGTAACCTGCGACGAAACAGACGGAGAGCCGAGCGAAAACGACGGCGAACAGAGCGCACCCTCCGCAAATTGCGACGATGAGAGCTGCACATCGCCCGCGCAACCCAAAGAAGAGTGCAATGTCTCCGCCTTGTCGGACGAGAAGAAAGAAGGAAAGGAGGGGCGAAGATAATGGAATATCTGACTCTTTTTCTTACATTTTTGAAGATCGGCGCGGTCTCGTTCGGCGGCGGATACAGCATGATCCCGATGATACAGGACGAAGTTTTTTCGCACGGTTGGCTGACCGAGAGCGAATTGATGAATTTTATCGGCGTTGCGGAATCGACGCCGGGGCCGATCGCCGTCAATATTGCGACGTTTATCGGGTCCTCGCAGGCGGGTATCCTCGGTGCTCTGTGCGCGACGGTGGGTGTCGTCTTGCCTTCTTTTATTATCATCGTGATCATCGCGGCGCTGTTCAGGACTTTTCTGAAAAACCGCTTCGTGCAGGGAGCGCTTATCGGGATCCGCGGGGTAATCGTGGGGCTGATTTGCGCGACGGGGCTCATGATGTCGCTGCAACTCGTCTTTTTTACGGGGGAAGATTCTTCTTTCCTGTTTGACTGGCGGGCGCTCGTCATTGCCGCCGTGCTCACGGGCTTCACCTTGCTCATGAAACGGCTGAAACGCTCTGCGACGCCTATCATGCTCATTCTCATCTCTGCCGCGCTCGGTGCCGTGCTTTATATGATCTGACGCGCGCCTGCCTTGATCGGAAATGTACCATTTGCCGTCTCTCGAAAGCGCAGACGGATTTTATACAAGCCCCCGCCGCCGCGAAGCGATCGCTTCGCGGCGGCGGGTATAAAACAACAAAGGGGCATAAAAAAGGGACATACAATAAAAAAGCAGGCAAGGAAAAATCTTTGCCTGCTTATGTCTAACGGATATGAATGCGCGTGCATTTGACGTTGCCCGACAGAATTTCGCGGAGGGTGTATTTTGCGTTGGCAATGAGCACTTCCGTGCCTTGTGCGGCGGCATCTTTGACAAATTCCAGTTTTGCCTTTGCGCCGTTGGCGCCTTTTCTCGACGCGCCTTCGCAGAATTTTTTGTATTCCTCGATGTGTTCGGTCAGTTCATATGCGTCTTTGCCCGCGATCTCTTCGATGAGGGTGGAAGGATCGTGCGGATCGGCATAAATACCGTCTACGCTCGTGAGGATGAGCAGGGTCTTCGCTTTGACGAGGCAGGCGACGAGAGATGCCGTTTCGTCGTTGTCCACGCACTCGTAGACTTTTGTGTGCGATCTGGAAAGGGCGGAGATCTCCATTCTCCTGTTTTCCGATTCGGACACTGCGTCGTTATAGTTGATGATGGGAATGGCATTCTGTTCTTTGCAGCGAAGAAGTAGTTTGCGGATGTGTTCGCGCTTGACTTCGTCATTGAAATGGTGGTGCTCGACGAGGATCTGCCGCACGGAAAATTTGGGGTCGACATACTGGCGGTATGTCTGCATGAGGATCGCCTGACCCTGCGCGGCATAGTCGGTTTTGGATTCTTCCGATTCAGGAAGTTCCCTGCCCGAGCGCATCATGTAATCCAGACGGCCGATCTCCGTCGCGCCGCTCGATATCCAGATGTAACCGGGTTTGAGTTCTCTGGAAAGGCGCGCAACGCGCGTATAGTCGATCATGTTGTCCTGTTTGTCGATGAGCGCCATCGAACCGATTTTGCCCACGAGTTCCACGTCGAATTTCATACTTTCACTCCGCCGCGCGCCGCCTGCGCGCATGATTTTCTTGCGATTGCCTATACTGCTATCATATTTATTATAATGAAAAAAAAGACAAAAAGCAATCAAAAAGGGGTTATGGGAAAGATTATTCGTAAAGGGGCGGTTCTCGCCGCGTGCATTGTAATTTTTGCGGTATTTTGCGGATTCAAAGTGAGCGAAATGTCTTCGCTTCGGGAGTTTTCGTCTCCTTATCTCGGCGAATACGAATGCACGGAGGCGCTTCTCGGCGGCAAAGACATACTGAAAATGTTTAAAACAGTCACGCTCACGCTGGAAAAGGAAGGCAGGTTCACGATCGTCGCAAAGAGCAAGGCGGGCGTCAGGTCGGAAAAGAGCGGAACGTATGCCTACGAAGAGGAAACTTCTGAACTTGTTTTCCGTGCCGAACGCAAGGGGAAAACGTACGAAAAGCGCGCAAAACTGGAAAACGGCTCGTTTACCGTCAGTCAGTCGCTGAGCGGCAGAGAGCTCGTGCTCAGATTCCGCGCAAAGACGTGAATGCCGGAAAATCCTGCAAAAATAATGGACTCGGGAATGCAAAACTTTGAAAAATGAAAAAAGGCACGGATCTTCCGCGCCTTTTTTGCTGTTCGATTTGTCATTGTTCGGGTTGCAAAAGACAAAGTTCTTTGAAAAAATCAGATCTTGTCCGCTTTTGTCTTCGCAAAAATCAGATCTTGTCTTCAAAAAAGCTTCGTTTCATTCTGCCCAGCGCCCAGCCGACCTTGCCGCCTTTCAGAAGGTGCGCCTTGACCGCTCGTTGCAGCGATGTGTTTTCGGGCAGTTTTTCGGTGGGAACATCTCTGCTGCCATAGATCCAGTCTTTGAACGCTTCGCTGTCTTCTTCCCATTTCAAAATTTCAAACTCTCTCTGAAATCCGAGGATGCGCGAGCTTTCAGGGAGAAGTGCGGGAAGTGCGGGGGAGAGGAGCCACGAATCGCAGTAAAAGTCTGCATCTTTGTAAGCGGGGAAATGTTTGCCAAAAAACGCGCGCGCATCTGCGAGCGAATCGCGCAGAAGCGGGCGTTCCAGTCGTGCGTCGGCGGGTATATGGACGGAGATCTTTTTCCCCTCGCCGTCCTCGACAAATTCATATTCCAGCTCTCCGATGCGGAATTCGCGCATGGCGAGCTGGCGGTAAAACCACCAGTCCCAGGTAAAGGAGCAGTGCCCGTCTTTTTTGCCGCTCTCGTTCACAAAGCGCGGCAGAAATTTCATCGTCGCAAGATAGATCTCGTCGCCGATGCCCGCTTTTGTATAGAGCGCGTGCGTATAGAGGGCGCAGTGCAGCATGCAGGTCAGCATTTTCATGCCGTCTTTGTCGGGAGAAAAAGCCGCGCGCAGTTCCGATAGCCCTTCTTCAGTGCTCTCCGCGTTGTACAGTTTTTTCCAGGAATTTTCGAGCGCTTCGTGATCGTATGTGCGGTCGATGTCCTTTATCGCTTGCAGGGCTTGTTCGCAGAAACCGAGCTTTTCCGTCAATGTTTCGAATGTCATAGGCATATTCGTTTCAGAATTTGCTCCTCAGGCGCGGTGCAATGTTAAAATGTGTTCGGAAGGTAGTTTCAAAAATACAGGCGCGGCGCGCATTGCGCGCCGCGCGCCGAAATACATCGTTTTTCTGTCGTGCGGATCAGATCTTGTTGAGGGAACGGAAGGCTTTTTCCACGACGTTGTCGGCGGTGAACCCGAACATCTCGAAGAGTTTGTTCGCGGGGCCGCTCGCGCCGAACGTGGTCATGCCGATGATCTCGCCGTAATCTCCCGCGTATTTGTACCAGGAGTAGGGGGAAGCCGCTTCCACGCACACGCGCGCCTTGACGTCGGGCGGGAGCACGCTGTCTTTATAAGACTGCGGCTGTTTTTCGAACTCTTCCATGCAGGGCATGGAAACGACGCGCGCGTCGACGCCTTTGGTTTTGAGAATGTCTTTTGCCTGCATGCACTGTTCCACTTCCGAACCGCTCGCAATGAGCAGGATGTCGGGCACTTTCTTGTCGCTGTCGGCGAGGATGTAGCCGCCTTTGAGCGCTTCGAGCCCCGATTTTTCGTACTGGGGAAGGTTCTGCCTGGTAAGGACGAGGCAGGTCGGCGCATTGCCCGTGAGGGCGGAGATCCATGCCGCCGTCGTTTCTTTGCCGTCCGCAGGGCGGTAGACTTTCATGCCGGGAATACTTCTGAGGGCGATGAGCTGTTCGACGGGTTCGTGCGTCGGACCGTCCTCGCCGACGCCGATGGAGTCGTGCGTCAGGATATAGGTGACGGGCAGGTGCATGAGCGAAGAGAGGCGCATCGCGTGTTTCATGTAGTCGGAGAAGATGAAGAAGGTCGCGCAATAGCATTTCAGGCCGCCGTGCAGCTGCATGCCGTTGGTGATCGCCGCCATCGCGTGTTCGCGGATGCCGAAGTGCATATTCGAGCCGCTCTTGTCGTCCGCGGAGAAGCTGGCGCGTTTTTTCATGTTGGATTTGTTGGAGGGCGCGAGGTCTGCCGAGCCGCCGATGAGGTTGGGGATCCTGTCCGCGAGTTTGTTCAGCACGTTGAAGCTCGTGTTTCTCGTCGCGTCGGGTTTTGCGAATTCGAACAGATCCGCGTCGTTTTTGAGGTCGGGCAGCTCACCGCTCATGTACTGTTTGTAGAGCGCCGCGAGATCGGGATACGCCGCCTCGTAAGCTTTGAAGAGCCTCTTCCATTTGCCCTGGCGGGAAGCGCCTTTTCTCGCGATCGCGCCGCAGTGCTCCGCGACTTCCTCGGGAATCTCAAACGGAGCGCACGTCCAGCCGAGGTTGTCCTTCGTCTTTTGCAGGTTTTCCGCGCCGAGGGGCGCGCCGTGGCATTCGTGCGATCCTGCGAGGGGCGAGCCGTAGCCGATGACCGTCTTGCAGATGATGATGCTCGGCCGCTGGGTGTCTGCTTTCGCCTTTTTGATCGTGCGTTTGAGAAGATCGAGGTCGTTCGCGTCGTCCACTTTCAGCACCTGCCAGCCCTGCGCTTTGAAACGCATTGCGACGTCTTCTTTGAAAGTGATGTCCGTATCGCCTTCGATGGTGATGTCGTTGTCGTCGTAGAAGAGGATGAGCTTGCCGAGCTTATGCGTGCCCGCGAAGGAGCATGCCTCATAGGAGATGCCTTCTTCGAGACATCCGTCGCCGCAGAGGACGTAGGTGTAGTGATCCACGACGGGGAAGCCTTCGCGGTTGAAGGTCGCCGCGAGGTGTGCTTCCGCGACCGCCATGCCGACGGCGTTCGCGATGCCCTGACCGAGAGGGCCTGTCGTCGTTTCTACGCCGGGGGTGTGGCCGTATTCGGGATGTCCGGGCGTTTTATAGCCGAGCTGACGGAAATTCATCAGGTCTTCTTTGGAGATGTCATAGCCGAAGAGATAGAGCAGGGAATAATCGAGCATGGAGCCGTGCCCTGCGGAAAGGATGAACCTGTCCCTGTCCTCCCATTTGGGATCTTTGGGGTTGAATTTGAGGAAATCTGCAAAGATCGTGTACCCGATGGGGGCGCTGCCGAGGGGCAGGCCGGGATGACCCGAGTTTGCTTTTTGGATCGCTTCCGCAGAAAGGATCCTGATTGCGTTGACAGTTTGCTGACGAACGTCCATAGTTTATCTTCTCCTTATGAAAATTATTTTTTTAAGTTGTCCGAATTGAGGAAAGAATATCCTTCCAGCATTTTGGCGAGTTTTTTGGCGATGATCCTGCACCCGCCGACGGAATTGCTCTCGAAATTGATGGGCATGATGGGCTCGTGCAGGCTCATGCGCACGAGCGCCCAGCCGTCGCCCTCGTCTTTTGAAAACACGATGCGCACGCCCTCGTAGTTGTCGGGCGCGAGGGACAGCCCTTCCGTCTCAGCGGCGATTTTTTTGAGGTCTTCGATGACGCCGCCGCCGAGCGCTTTGAAGTCGCAGCCTTCCTTGAAAGAGAGCCTGACTTCCGCGGCTTCTTTGGGTTCGGGGAGGTCTTTGATGAGGTCGGAGATGTCTTTTCCCTCGTCTGCGAGTTTTGCGAGGCTGACGAGGATGCGCGTCACGAGATATGCGCCGTCGTCGAGGAAATAGTTTTCTTTGAGCGCGGCGTGTCCGCTTGTTTCGATCGCGAGGGGGGAATATTCTCCCGCCGCGTTGAGTTCTTTGGATTTATCGATGACGTTTTTATATCCGCGCTTGTAGCGGCAGTGCTTGCCGCCGCATTTTTCGATGAAGGCGGTGAGTCCGTCGCTCGTGACCGAGTCGGTCACGATGACGCCTTTTTTCTCCGAAAGGAGAATGGCGGAGATGAGTGCGATGAGACGGTTGCGGTTGATCTCTTCGCCTTTGGAATCGACGGCGCCCGCACGGTCTACGTCGGTGTCGAAGATGATGCCGAAATCCGCATGAACTTTTTTCACCTGATCGCTGATCGCCTGCATCGCCTGTTTGTTTTCGGGGTTGGGGATATGGTTGGGAAATCTTCCGTCCGGGTCGAGAAACTGACTTCCTTCCGTGTCCGCGCCGAGCGGTTTCAAGACCTTGTCCACATAAAATCCGCCCGCGCCGTTGCCTGCGTCGACGATGATCTTTTTGCCCGCAAGGGGTTTTTCCTTGCCCGTCTTTTCCCGCACGAATCGTACGAGATTTTGCGAATAATCGTCGAGATATCCGACATTTCTGACGCTGCCCGCCGCGGCGGCTTCGAGGGCTTTGCCTTCCGCCGCGAGGCGAAGGATCTCGGAGATGTCCTTTCCTTCCAGACCGCCTTCCTGCGTGAAGAATTTGAGTCCGTTTTTGTTGAAGGGCAGGTGGCTCGCCGTGATCATGACGGAAGCGTCGGCGGCAAAGCTTTTTTCTTTGAGCAGCATGAACATGGAGGGGGTGGACGAAAGTCCCGTGAAGATCGCGTCACATCCGCTGTCCGTGACCGCGCCGAGCACGCAATCGGAGATCCGCTTTGCCGAAAGGCGCGAAT
>CALVSU010000054.1 GCA_944359385.1 uncultured Clostridia bacterium
ATGCCCGTATTCATCCACCGCACGATCTCGGACTGCATATTTTTTGCGACATAGTTTTCGACGAGCTCTTCCGTGAGGTTCAGACCCTCGGAAAGACAGCCGTATGTCAGCCCGTCTTTCAGCCTCAGAACGGCGGTGATCTTTACCTGTACGCCCTCTTCTTCTGTCGCCGAAAGGCCTTCCTCTGTCCTGTCCCCCTTGTATTCGAAAGCATAATCTCCGCTGAGAATGCTGTAATTCGGAGTTTTCTCATATGCGGCATCGTTGTAATAGAGCGTGTACGGTTTGCTCTTCAATTCTTCGAACGAATAGGAAAGATAGCCGTCTTCCGTATCCGCCGAACTGTCATAGTCTCCCGTATCGCCGCCGCCCAGTTCAAAAAGCCCCAAAAAAGTGTCCTGATCGATATACCCGAGCTGGGCGAGCAGAAGATCTGTCATATCGTTGTTTTCGCCGATGACCAGCACCGCTTCGTCGGGCGATTCGGGAAATCTGCCCCCTTCGTCCACGATGTCATACTGCGAAAGGACATAATCGGCATATGCGTCGCGGTCACGATCAAAATTCGAAGTTCCCGGCATCATGTTGACGACCTTCCCGAGATAGTCGACGAGATGCGCGAGCTGCGCGTACTGCGCCTCTTGTTCTTTCAACACATCCGTAAAATATTCTTTGAGCGCAGACAGAGACATGATCCTCTCTTCCGTCGCCTCGCCTCTGCCCGTGGTCACCGTCGTATAGAGATTGTCGGTAAGCAGTGCGCCCGTATCTTTCTGAATGGCAAAGTACCATTCCTCGTTCATGTTCTGCACATAATCGAGATATCCGTCCTGCATGATGTCATTGCTGACCGTCATGCCCTGCGCGATCTCCGTCAGAAAAGAATTGACGTATACGCGATCGCCGAGCCGATCCATATCGGGTATATCCGAAGCCGAATTCAGCCCCGCCATGATCGCCGTGATATCCAGCGTCGTTTCCGTGATCTCCAGAGGGTAATAGGACAGCATATCCTCTTCCGTCTTGGTTATATAATTGGAAAACCCGTTCGAAAGAGCCAGAACAAGACACACGCTGATGATGCCGATGCTGCCCGCAACGGATGTCACCGCCGTCCTGCCTTTCTTGGTCAATAAATTTCTCCCGCTCAAAAGAAACGCCGTCCAAAAAGACATGCTCGTCTTCTTCTTTTTTTGTCTTCTCTCTTTTTTGTTTTTTGCGGGCGCCTTGGAGACGGAACAAACCTCTTCCGCAGCACCGTTCTCTTGCTCCTCGAATGGGTTCGTGTCATCCACGACTCGTCCGTCCAGCAATCGCACGATGCGGGTCGAATACTTCTCCGCGAGTTCGGGGTTGTGTGTGACCATAATGACAAGCCGCTCGCCCGCGATCTCTTTGATGAGTTCCATGATCTGCACGCTCGTTTCCGTGTCCAGCGCGCCCGTCGGTTCGTCCGCAAGCAGGATCTCGGGATCGTTCACGAGCGCACGGGCGATCGCCACCCTCTGCATCTGCCCGCCCGAGAGCTGGTTGGGTTTCTTATAGAGCTGTTCTCCGAGCCCCACCCGTTCAAGGGCACGCTTTGCCCGTTCCCGCCGTTCCTGCACCGATACGCCCGAAAGAGTAAGCGCAAGTTCGACGTTCCCGATCACCGTCTGATGCGGGATCAGATTGTAAGACTGAAAGACAAAACCGATGCTGTGATTCCTGTATGCATCCCAATCCGCGTCTTTGAAATCCTTTGTCGAGACGTCCTTGATCACAAGATCGCCTTCTGTATAATGATCCAGCCCGCCGATGATGTTGAGAAGAGTCGTCTTGCCGCAACCCGAAGGTCCCAGCACACTGACAAACTCATTCTTCCGAAAACACAGATCCACTCCTTTGAGTGCGTGCACGAGCGAGTCCGCCACTTTATAATCTTTTGTGATGCCGATCAGTTTAAGCATTGCTTGCGACATAAAAATCTCCCTCTGCAGTTTCATCCGCCAAAATTATTATATGCCCGCTCTTCGGATACAGGCAGTCATTTTTCCGCTTGGGCAAACGGGAAATACCCGTCGCTACTCTTTGCAACGGCTTCGTCAAAAGCTCCCAAAAAATCATCCGCACATTCGATGAAATCATTGACCCTGCCCTCTCCGAGTTTTTCAATGATATGCGCCATGATGCGGTTGATTTCGTTTTTCATGTGTTCATAAACTCCGCGTGCGCTTTCGCTCAGCTCGATATAGGCGATCTTCCTGTCTCTGTCGTCGGGCACCCTGCGCACGATATCCTGCTTTTCCAGTTTGTTGACGATCTGAGAAACGGCTGAACGCGTAACACCTAGCTCTTTCGCAAGGTCGCTCGAAATAATGCGCTTCCCTTCTTCTTTTACGCGGACGATCTCCTTCATCATCTGCATTTCCGTGTTGTTGAACGGAAACGCATGTTTGAATATTTTGATCCCTTCCAGCCGTTTGGCTATATTGTAGATCTCTCTCATCAAAGAATTGGCGTCCATCTCTGCACCCCTTTTTTTCGGGCATACTGTTAAGCCCTTAATCGTTAACTATTTTAATAGAATGCTTAACAAAAGTCAACCCGTTTGCTCCGCATATCGATTTTTTCATATGCTTTTCATTTTTTACACAAAAAGAGAGCGGCTCTCCCGCTCTCCTGTGTTTTACCAATCCTGCTTTTTCAATGATTTCGATTTTACGTCGTCGTAATACTCGAAATATCTCTCTTTGTCGCCTTCCCTCCCCTTTTTTCTGCCGAGAAGGTCGGAAAGCTCCTGCGGCGTAAAGTCGGAAAAATCCGCTTCGCCGTCGTATTGCGAAAATAATTTATAAAGATCCGCTTCGGACATACGCTCACCTCCGGAACTGCCTGTTTTCCCTGCCTGCACGGGTCAGATAAATGGTCGTTCCGTCCGTCTCCGTGCCCACAGCATATTTCTGTAAAACGGGCAGCAGCTTTTCCATCAGATTTTTAAAAGAATTGCAACCGTAGTTTTTGGGGATAAAATCCGAATATTTCTGTTTCATCTCCATGGAGATCTGCGCATAATACGCCTTGCCGTTGTTGTCGTCGATCAGACGGTCGACTATGTCGATAAGATCTTTTTTCTTGGTCGCGTCGATGATCTCGGGACGCTCGTTCTGCGGCGCAGTCTGCGGCGCTTTCGACTTGTTCTTCTCTTTCTTCTTTTTTTCTTCGCCCATGGAAAGGTAGATATATTCGTTGAATGCGTTGACAAACCCCGGATTGACGTTCCTGCCGCCCATGCCGATGACCGTCTTGTCCCGCTCGCGAAGCTCGCGCACCAGCCGCGTATAATCGCTGTCGCCCGCCGCGATGCAGAATACATCCACCTCCTTTTCAAAGAGCATGATCAGCGCCTGTATAATGAGCGCGATATCGATCGTGTTCTTGCGCGGCTGTACCTCGAACTGCTGCTCCGCCGTCATCGAATAGCGGTTGACCTCCTCTTTCCAGCCTTTCACGCTGTTTTTCGACCAGTCCGCAAAGATGCGCTTGACAATGACGTTCCCGTAATTGGACGCTTCGTCGAAAATCTGCTTCGCGCAGTACGGCGGCACGTTTTCCGCATCGATCAGCACCGCGACGCTCTTTACGTTCTCCATCGTTTTTTCCATATCCTTCCCCTCCGCTCTTTCGTTGCGCGCAGATGCACGCGCCGAAGATCCCTGACCGCAGGGCGGCGGACATGAAAGTCCGCCGCCCTGCGGCAAAATCTCCGTGTATCTTTATTTTCAGGACTTCTTTTCTTCGTCGTCCTTTTTGTTCTCCGAACCGTATTCGCCGAACGGGTCCTGCCCCGAAGACGAACCATTCGAAAACTCTCCGAACGGGTCTTCCGGTTCTCGCGGGGGCTGAACGTTCTGCGCACCGTAAGAAGGCCCGTTATTATAAGGACCGCCGTAAGGGCCGTTTGCAGGGCCGCCGTAAGGACCATTATAAGGCCCATTGTTATATGGTCCATTGTACGGTCCGCCGTAAGGACCATAAGGGTTGCCGTATTGCTGCTGGCGCGCGCGGATCGCTTCCGCCCTCGCGCGCATGTACGAATCGAAGTCGATCGGTTTCCTGTTGCGGAAGGCAAACAGGATAAAAGGCGTCACGACGGGCAGGATCACGCAGATCACCGTCATCCAGATATAGGAAACGGGGGCATACTTCCTGAAAAAGAAAATATAGAGAAGCACCGCCACTACGGTATAGATCAGGCTGAATATGATCTCCAGTACCTGCCCCACCCTGTTCATGTTATACATCCACAGAGGCATTTCCTGCGAAACCTGCTGGAAAAGCCCCGTATCGCTCTCGGCGATCACGATCATCGAAGAAGCATATCCGTACAGCAAAGGCAGGTAATACGAGAGCATCGAAGCGAAATACAAAATTTCCGCGATCATGAAGAATACGCCGATCTTTTTGATTTTCAGAGAACCCAGCCGCCCGTCGCCCGCAAGCTCGCCCATCAGATAGGAACTTGCAAAAGGAACGAACGCGCACCAGACAAGTTTTTTCTTGCCCGCGCGCTTTGCCATGACGGAAAGGGCGATCGCCCTGAACACATACATGAGCACATACAGCGCCGCCGCCACGCCGATCACGATATACGTCGCTTTTGCGGACGTCATCAGATTCTGATATTCCAGCAATGCAGGGTTGATTGCCATGAGCATTGCACCGACTATGATCAAAAATTCCATAATTTACTCCTTATCTTTACGATCCGCTCCGAACAGCGGAAAACCGTAATCCACGCCGAGAAGGGTAAGCCCCTTCGCGGGCATTGTTTTGCCGAGAAGATCCCTGCCGCCGCCGCAAAGCGCGTCTTTGACCGTCTGCAAAGAGAGCCGTCCCAGCCCGCACCCGACGATCGCCCCCGCCATGATGCGCACCATATTATAGAGAAACCCGTTCCCGCACACGTCGATGTGAGCGCCGTCTCCGAGATCGGAAAGCACGACGGAATACACCGTGCGCACGGAAGTTTTCGCGGACGAACCCGTCGAGGAAAAGGACGAAAAGTCGTGGGGGAACACGATTTCCCGTCGAGGAAAAAGACGAAAAATCGTGTTCCCCCTCCAAAAGCTCCGCGCAGGCGCGCATTTTTCCGAGATCGGGCTTTTTTGCGACGCGCGCGGCATACCGTTCGAGGAGCGGCTTTTCCCGCTCCGAAAAATACAGCGCATAGCGGTATGTCTTTCTTTTCGCACTGCGGCAGGCGTCGAAAAGATCGGGCGCCGCCGCGCTTTCCAGCACGCGCACCGCGGGCGGAAGAAAGACGTTGAGCGCGTCTGCGATACGCCCCGGCAAAATGCGGATGCCGTCGTCCAAAGGAAAATTGCAGACCTGCCCCGCCGCATGGACGCCCGCATCCGTCCTGCCGCTCCCCGTCACGCGGACGCGGAATCCGAACGCCTCAAAGATCGCCCTTTCCAGTTCGCCCTGCACGGAAATGCCGTTTTTTTGTATCTGCCAGCCGCAGAAATGCGTGCCGTCATAGCTCACGAGCAGAGCTGCATTCATAACTTTGTACCCGAAATCAAAGATACGTCCCCCTTATTTTGTGAAAAAATAATCGAGTATCGCGAACTTTCCGCCGAGATACAGATTGAGGAACACAATACCCGTGATCAGCGCGGCGGTAAATATGAGCCCCAACGCGTCGCGCCAGGTAAACACGAGCTTCTTGTATTTTGTCCTGCCTTTCGCCCCGCTGTAACAGCGCGCGTCCATCGCGTCGCCGAGGTCTTCCGCCCTCCGAAAAGCGCTCACCAGGAGCGGGATCAGAACGGGGATGACCGCTTTCGCGCGTTTGATCAGCCCGCCCGTTTCGAAGTTGGCGCCCCTCGCCTTCTGCGCCGCGACGATGCGGTTGGTCTCGTCCATCAGCGTGGGGATAAAGCGGAGCGCGATGCTCATGATGAGCGCGAGTTCGTGCACGGGAAAGCGGATCCATTTGAGCGGAGTCAAAAGGCTTTCGATGCCGTCGGTCAGAGCGACGGGCGTCGTCGTCAATGTCAGAACGGAAGTCCCCATCACGAGCAGGAAAAGCCGCATGGCAAGAAAGATCATGTTGATGACGGACTCCCACGAAACGGTGATGAACTTCCAGTGCCAGATGATGTGCAGTTCCGCGCCCGAAGAATAGAAAAACAGGTTCAGGACCGCCGTGAAGACGATGAGGAACAGGATCATTTTCACCGAGCGCAGCACCCTGCCGAAGGGCACGCGCGACAAAAGCACGATGAGGATCAGAAACGCCGTGACCGCGGCGAGCGCAAAAAAGTTTTTCGCCAGAAAGATCGCGACGATGTACGCGATCATAAACACGATCTTGGCGCGCGGGTCCATGTTGTGCACAAAGGATCTTACGGGATAATATTGCCCGAATGTGACGTCGTTCAGCATACCTTATCCCTGCCTCCGCCCGTATTCCGCGAGCACTTTCGTAATAAAATCTTCCACCGTAAAATCCGTCTCTATCTCCACGCCCCGCTCTTTGAGGATGCGCGCGCACTTTGCGGTGACGGGAAGATCCAATCCGAACGCGAGAAGTTCGTCTCCGCGCCTGAAAATGCCCGCAGGCGTGTCTTCCATGACCACTTTCCCCTCCGAGAACACCGCCGCGCGGGTGCAGTTTTCGGCGATCTCGTCCATGTCGTGCGACACGACGACGATCGTCTTGCACCAGCCGCCGTGTATGGCGTGCAGAAGGTCCATGATCTCCTTTTTCCCGAGCGGATCCAGCCCCGCCGCGGGTTCGTCGAGAATGAGGATCTCGGGCTTTGTGACGATGACGCCCGCGATCGCGACGCGCCGTTTCTGTCCGCCCGAAAGTTCGAAAGGCGATTTATCTTTGACTTCTTCATAATCGAGGTCGACGCGTTCGATCGCCTCTTTCACGGCGGCGCGCATCTCCTCTTCCTTCATGTCTTTGTGAAAATTTTTCAACCCGAACATGACGTCCTTTTCCACCGTTTCGGCGAAAAGCTGGTACTCGGGATACTGAAAGACCATGCCGACCTTGCTTCGAAGTTCCAGAAAATCGCATTTCTTGTCCGCGAGGTCGTAATCCCCCACTTTGAGGGATCCGCCCGTCAGCTTGATGAGCGCGTTGAGGTGCTGCACGAAGGTGCTCTTGCCGCTGCCCGTGTGCCCGATGATGCCGAAAAACTCCCCCTCTTCTATGGTGACGTTCACACCGTTGAGCGCGTGCGACGCGAACGGGGATTTCGGGTTGTATGTGTATGTCAGACCTTCCGCAACGATGCGCATATTTCCTCCGCAAGCTCCTCCGCGCTGAACGCCCCTTTGACGGGCATACCTCCCTCCGCGAGCTTTTTCGATATATAGGCCGCGCGGGGAAGGGTGAGATTGTAAGATTCCAGTTCTTCGCTCCTCGCGAAGATCTCTTCGGGCACGCCGTCCATCACCACTTCGCCGCGGTGCATGACGATCGCCCTGTCCGCTTCCAGCGCCTCGTCCATGAAATGGGTGATGAGGATGACCGTCATCCCCTCTTCTTTGTTGAGCTTTTTCACGACGTCCATCACCTCGCGCCTGCCTCTGGGATCGAGCATGGCGGTGGATTCGTCTAAGATCATGATCTTCGGGCGGATGGCAAGCACCCCCGCGATCGCGACGCGCTGTTTCTGCCCGCCCGAAAGGCGGGAAGGCGCCGCATGGCGGAACGCCTGCATCCCCACCGCGTCCAGCGCAAAATCGATGCGCTTTGCGATCTCCTCTCTCGGCACGCCGATGTTCTCGGGGCCGAACGCGACGTCGTCCTCCACGATGGACGCGACCGTCTGGTTGTCGGGATTCTGAAAGACCATGCCCGCGTTTTTCCTGATCTCGAAGACGTTTTTCGCATCCGCGGTATCCAGTCCGAACACCTCCGCCTTGCCTTCGGTCGGCACGAGCAGGGCGTTGACGAGCTTGGCAAGCGTGCTCTTGCCGCTCCCGTTCCTGCCCAGCACGGCGACGAACTCCCCTTCGTTCACCGAAAGGGTCACGCCGTTGACCGCATACACCCCGTCCTCTTCGCGGTACATGAATTTTACCTTGTCAAATCTGATCGCTTCCATGATTTTACATTATAGCAAATGCGCAAAAAATTCTCAACGATTTTCGCGCGCATTCCGCCGATTTCACTGTCTCATTATAAATATTTAACATTTTCCACTTTTTTATATTGACTAATTCAAAGAAAACCTTTATAATAACTATGAGTGTATCGGAAAAGGGCTTCCTTTTATCCGATCACAGCGTCAATCAAGAAAATTTATAGAATTCGGAGGTTATATTTTCTATGAAAAAGATGACGATCGACGGCAACACAGCCGCCAGCCACGTCGCCTATGCCTTCTCGGAAGTAGCGGCCATCTACCCGATCACCCCTTCTTCCCCGATGGCGGAAGTCGCGGACGAATGGGCGACCGCAGGCAGAGTCAATATGTTCGGCCAGAAGCTCAGGCTCGCAGAAATGCAGTCGGAAGGCGGCGCCGCAGGTGCCGTGCACGGCTCCCTTTCCGCAGGCGCACTGACGACCACCTACACCGCCAGCCAGGGACTTCTGCTCATGATCCCGAACATGTACAAGATCTCGGGCGAACTGCTCCCCACCGTCTTCCACGTGTCCGCACGCGCGATCGCGGCGCACTCGCTCAACATCTTCGGCGACCATCAGGACGTCATGGCCTGCCGCCAGACGGGCTTTGCGATGCTCGCTTCCGGCTCCGTACAGGAAGTCATGGACCTCGCGCTCGTCGCGCATCTGTCCACGCTGAAAGCTAAAGTGCCTTTCCTGCACTTCTTTGACGGCTTCCGTACCTCGCACGAAGTTTCCAAGATCGACGTCATCGATTACGAAGAAATGAAAGCGCTCGTCGACATGAAAGACATCGACGATTTCAAAAAACGCGCGCTCAACCCCGAACATCCTATTCAGAAAGGTACCGCGCAGAACGGCGACACCTACTTCCAGAACCGCGAGACGGCGAACAAGTACTATAACGCCACCCCCGCGATCGTCGAAGAGATGATGGAAAAGGTCAGCAAGCTGACGGGAAGAAATTATCATCTGTTCGACTACTGCGGCGCTCCCGACGCGGAAAACGTCGTCGTCATCATGGGCAGCGGCGCGGACGCGATGGAAGAGACCATCAACAAGATGAACAAGGAAGGTCACAAAGTCGGTCTCATCAAAGTCCGCCTGTACCGTCCTTTCGTCGCGGACAAGTTCATCGCGGCGATCCCCAAGACCTGCAAAAAGATCGCGGTGCTCGACAGGACGAAGGAACCCGGTTCCCTCGGCGAACCCCTCTATCTCGACGTTTGCTCCGCACTCTTCGAAAAGGGCGTTTCCAAAATCAAAGTCGTCGGCGGCAGATACGGGCTCGGCTCCAAGGAATTCAATCCTTCCATGTGCTACGCGGTTTATAAGAACCTCGAACAGAAAGAGCCGAAAAACCACTTCACCGTCGGTATCTACGACGACATCACCAACACCTCTCTCGACTTCTCCGAGAAGTACGACGCGGCTCCCGAAGGCGCCATCTCCTGCAAGTTCTACGGACTCGGCTCCGACGGTACGGTCGGCGCGAACAAAGATTCCATCAAGATCATCGGCGACCACACCGACATGTACGCGCAGGCTTATTTCTTCTATGATTCCAAGAAATCGGGCGGCATCACCGTTTCGCACCTCCGTTTCGGCAAGACACCCATCCAGTCTTCCTATCTCATCGACAGCGCGGATTTCGTCGCCTGCCACAACCCTTCCTACATCACCCGCTACGATATGCTCGCGGACGCGAAGGAAGGCGGCAAGTTCCTCCTGAACTCCCCTTGGAACACCCTTGAAGAGCTCGAAAAGAACCTCCCCGCAAAGGTCAAACAGCAGATCGCGAAGAAACACCTCAAATTCTATAATATCGACGGCATCAAGATCGCCATGGACATCGGCCTCAACGGCAAGACCAGCACGATCATGCAGTCTGCGTTCTTCTACATCAACGACTCCATCATGCCCTACGAACAGGCGGCGGATTACATGAAGAAGGCCGTTTACAAGAAGTTCTCCCGCAAGGGCGACGCGGTCGTCAACATGAACTACGCGGCGATCGACTCCGCAAAGAGCGGACTTGTCGAAGTCAAATATCCTGAAAGCTGGGCGAACGCGACCGAGGGCGCACCGATGGTCTCCGTTGCCGACAACGAATACTTCAAGAACGTCGTGCATCCCATCCTCGTGCTCGAAGGCGACAAGCTTCCTTCTTCCGCATTTAACGCGGACGGCTCCGTTCCCACCGGCACGACCAAATACGAAAAACGCGGCGTCGCGGTCAAAGTCCCGAAATGGGTCGCCGAAAACTGCATCCAGTGCAACCAGTGCTCTTTCGTCTGCCCGCACGCCTGCATCCGCCCCGTCGTGATCGACGACGCTACGGCGAAACCCGAAACTTTCGTCACCAAACCCACGACAGGCCTCAAAGGCACGCAGTTCCGTATGCAGGTCTCTCCTCTGGACTGCATGGGCTGCGGCGTCTGCGCGAACGTCTGCCCCGGCAT
>CALVSU010000055.1 GCA_944359385.1 uncultured Clostridia bacterium
AGAAGAGCGCGGCATTTACCGCATACATCAGTTCGAAAAACAGGAAATGATCGTCATCTGCAAGCCCGAAGAGAGCGCCGAGTGGTTTGAAAAACTGTATTCTTACACGGTCGAGCTGTTCGTCTCGATGAACATTCCCGTCCGTACGCTCGAATGCTGTTCGGGAGATCTCGCTGATCTCAAATACAAGAGCGTTGACGTCGAAGCATGGAGCCCCCGTCAGAAAAAGTATTTTGAAGTCGGAAGCTGCTCTAATCTTACGGACGCACAGGCAAGAAGGCTGGGTATCCGTTATAAGACGGAAAAGGGGAATGTCTTTGCGCATACGCTCAATAATACCGTTGTGGCGCCGCCGCGTATGCTCATCGCGCTCCTTGAAAATCATCTCAACGAAGACGGCAGCGTGAACATTCCCGAAGTTCTGCAAAAGTATATGGGGGGCAAGAAAGTCATCCTTCCCAAGAATTAACGAAACCGCGACGGAATATTTTCGCATATGTAACGCCCCGCGGTAAAAATATCTGTCTTGCCGGACGAAATACACCGATTTCATTATCGATTTTATTTTGCCGACCGATCGCGTGCATGCGGGATGTTTGCGGATTTGCGTAAATATTTGTCCGCGGATCAGATTTGAAGCTCCGCCGCAAAAACTTGTTTTGCGGCGGGCAAAAATTTTTGATCCGAAAGCGAAATGACCTTCAAAACATTTGCATTTTTCGGGGAAATATTGTATTATAATAAAAGTCCGAGCTTCCGTAGTTAAATGGATATAACAGCCCCCTCCTAAGGGGCCGTTGTGGGTTCGATTCCCGCCGGGAGTACCAGCATCGGGATGCGCATGCCGCATCCCGTTTTTTTATTTCTACGGCGAACATCCACGCGCATTGCGCGTGGATGTTCGCTTTGGTCATCGCTCTTGCAGTATATTTGAAACACGACAGGACGTTTGCATTTGGCAGCGAAAAGGGGGCAAGGCATATATGGCGGCGCGTAACAAAACACCTGATTTTGGGCGGAGTCTGTCTTTATACGAAGAGCTGGGGTTTGTCTGTTGCGGCAAACGTCTCCCACCAGTTGCCGTATTGCGTTTCGTTGGGTTTGTCCGCTCGTTTTTTCGTGTAGATCTCGGGCAGACGGATCTCCGTTCCGTATATTTTTTTGCCCGTGTCGTCGGTATAATAGGGCGTCAGAGTGTAAATATATTTTTCGTTTGCTTTGATGTTTTCATCTTTTACTTGCTTGGCTTTTCCTTCATAAATTTTCTCTGTGCTGCCTTTATTTTGCCTTTTTATTAAAATATCGAAGTACTCTGCCTGGCATAGATCGATCGTAACGGCTTTGCCGTCGAAAGAAAGGGAGGCTTCCGTTTTCGGGAAAGAAAAACTTGTTCCCGTTTTTTCAGGCAACGCGGTTTTTCGGAAAATTTCCGTAAACGTATATTTTTTCGGCTGTTCGGGCGGCGCGAGCAGTACTTCGTGATATTTGTCGTAGGCGATCTTGTCGATCGCGGCGCGGCAGACGTGTTCGGATACGGGTAGCGGCGCAGGCGCAGAATCTGCATAGAGATTTTTTGCGATCAGCATCGCGTAGTGACAGGGCAATCCGCCGCCCGTGATGTCGGTTTTGGTATTGTCCGCATTGCCCATCCACACGCCGACGGTGTGCGCGCTCGTATAGCATACGGTGTATGCGTCGGTGTTTCCGCTTTCCGTGCCGCACGTTCCCGTCTTGGCGCAAAGATCGAATTTCAGTGATGCGAGCTTTTTTGCCGTGCCTGTGCGGGCGGCATCTTTTAAAATGTCGTTTACGATATACGCGGTATCGTCGGAAAAAACTCTCCTTTTTTGCATGGACCTTTCGTAGATGACGATGCCATCGGCGTCTTCGATCTTGCTGATGAAGGCGGGAGGCGTATAAACGCCTTCGGCGGCGAAGAGTGCATAAGCCCCGACAAGTTCGCGAAGCGTATATCCTTCGCTCATGCCGCCGAGAGCAAGTGACAAGGTTTTGTCTTCATTGCGCAGGCGAAGTCCCATTTTTGCAAGATATTCTTCACTGCGCTCGATGCCTAAGGCGTTGAGCACTCTGACCGCAGGGACGTTTACGCTCTCGGAAAGCGCCTGTCTTGCAGAGATATAGCCCCGGTAGATATCTTTGTAATTGGATGGGGAATATCCTTCAAAATCGGTTTTCTCGTCCGCGATCGGCGTGCAGGCGGAGATGAGGCATTCTTCGATCGCGGGCGCATAGACGGCAAGCGGTTTCATCAGAGATCCGGGCTGCCTGGCGATGTTTCCTTCGCTCGTATAAAATGCGGCAATGCCTGCCGTTTTATTGTCTTCGATGACGATGCTTTTCCCGGAACGGTCGGCATCCGTCGACAAATTTTCGATATATTTCTGCAGCGATGTGTCGAGATAGGTGTAGATCTTTGCGCCGCTGAGAAACATATAGGGAGAAAAGACGGAGAGCCCTTCCAATTCTTCTAAAACACCGCGCAGATACGATCTGACCGAAACGCCGCTTGCGCGCCGTTCGGGCAAAGGATCTGCAAGGGCTTCTTCATATGCGGACTGCGCTATATACCCCTGTTCAAACATTTTTTTGAGGACGCTGTTGCGTGCGGCAAGGCATTTTTGCGGATTGACAAAGGGTGAATAATTGTTGGGCGAGCGGATGATGGCGGCGAGCATGGCGCTGTCGGAGAGGGTAAGTTCCTCGGCAGGGTGGGAAAAGTAATAATCCGCAGCTCCCGCAATGCCGTAACATCCGTGCCCGAAATAGATGGTGTTGAGATACATTTCAAGGATCTCGTCTTTTTTGTACTGTTTTTCGAGCATACGCGTAAGCTTGACCTCGCGCAATTTGCGTCGGATCGTCTTTTCGTTTGTGAGGTGCGTATTTTTGATGAGCTGCTGGCTTATGGTAGACGCTCCCTGTCTGAAAGAGCGGGATGAGATGTTTTTTGCTGCCGCCTTGAGTATGCGCGCGAAATCGAGTCCGTGATGGCTGTAAAACTTTTTGTCTTCCGTAGCGATGAAGGCGTGTTTTACATAAGGGGGGAGGTCGGCGATCTTTACTTTTTTATCTGCATTGAAGAATGAAACTTCAGCCGCCTTTTCGCCCGATATGTCATACACGGATGCGTAATTTTCCGAACCGTAAAGTTTTTCCGCTTTCAGATCGGCGTCTGCCGTCACGGAAAAGTAGTATGCGGCGGCGCACGCCGCCGTTACGAGCAGGGCTGCCGCCATGATGATAAAGATGTTTCTGAGCACTTTCATGATTTTTTCTCCCGTAAAAGTATCTGGATTTTTATAAAAATTATTTAAGGCGCAAGCGACGCCAAAGGCTTGAAAAATTTTCGTAAAAAAGTTATAATAGATATTGGATACTGTCAATATTTTAAGGTACTTATGGATAAACACTATTATATAGTCACTTACGGCTGTCAGATGAATGTTCACGAATCGGAGAAGATCGCGGGGATCCTTCGGGGACTGGGTTATGAGGAAACGAAAGAGGAAGAAAAAGCGGATATAATCGTATTCAATACCTGCTGCATACGTGAAAATGCTGAAAATCATGCCTACGGCAACATCGGCGCACTCAAAAAGCTCAAACGTGCCCGTCCCGAGCTTCTCATTGCAGTGGGCGGATGCATGACCCAGCAGGAGGGGGCGGCGGACAGGCTCCGCAAAAAGTTCCCGTTTGTGGATATCGTATTCGGCACGCACAATCTTGAAGATCTGGGAAGACTGATCGGGCTGAAGTCGAAAAAGAAAAAAGTCGTGGAGATCGTCGAGGGGAAGAATTCCGTAGACGGTGAAGACAACGATATTTCTTATCGCACAAGTTACCCCAATGCTTGGGTGAACATCATGTACGGTTGCAACAATTTCTGTACCTACTGCATCGTGCCGTACGTGCGAGGCAGGGAGCGGAGCCGCCGTCCCGAAAATATACTGGCGGAAGTCAACGCTCTTTTGGACAGCGGTTATAAAGAGATCACATTGCTTGGACAGAACGTGAATTCTTACGGCAACGACGCAGGCGGTGCTTTTACGTTCCCGTCGCTGTTGCGCGACATCTGTAAGAGGAAAGAAAAATTTCGTCTTCGCTTCATGACGAGCAACCCCAAAGATTTCGGCGAAGACCTCATCCGTGCCGTAGCGGAAAACGAGCAAATTTGTAATCTGATCCATCTTCCCGTGCAGGCGGGATCTGACAGGATCCTGCGGCTTATGAACAGAAAGTATACGGCGGCGGAATACCTGAAAAAAGTAGAGCTGTTGCACAAATACATTCCCGATTGTCAGCTGACATCCGATCTGATGGTCGGGTTCCCCACCGAAACGGAAGAAGATTTCAGTGAAACGCTGCGGCTTGTGAAAGAAGCAGGTTTTTCGACGGCGTTTACGTTTGTTTATTCGCCGCGGAGCGGCACAAAGGCGGCGGCAATGGAGGGACAAATTCCCGACGAAGTGAAAAAAGAACGCATCATGCGCCTGGTCGAGCTTGTAAATGCGCAAACGCGCGAAAAATCCGCCGCATACGCGGGGAAGACCGTCGAGATCCTCTGCGAAGATTACGACGAGAAGAAAGGGTTGTACCTCGGCCGCGACGAGTACGGGCGCATGGGCTATTTTACGAGCGAAGCAGATCGCGTGGGGGAATTCGTAAAATTGAAGATCGACGAAACCTCGGGAGTATCTCTGTTCGGGACAATCGTAAAACCCTAAATGTCTGAGCTGAATTCCGTATTTGAATGCGGAAAAAGAACGAAAACCTCTTTGTCTGCACGGCAAAGAAAATGGAAATAATCCGGCACGGGATTATTGAAAAGCAAAGGAAAAAACTATGAGCGGACTTTCGCCGATGATGCGGCACTATCTGGAAATCAAAGACAAATATAAAGATTGCGTGATCTTTTACAGACTCGGCGATTTTTACGAGATGTTTTTTGAAGACGCTGTGGAGGTATCGCGCCTTCTCGATCTCACGCTGACGGGGAGAGACTGCGGGCTTGAAGAGCGTGCGCCGATGTGCGGCATTCCTTTTCATGCGGCAGAAAATTATATTGCGAAACTGGTTGCGCTCGGGAAAAAGGTCGCCATCTGTGAACAGCTTTCTGACCCTGCGACGAGCAAAGGCATGGTTGAGCGTGACGTGATCCGCGTTGTTTCGTCGGGCACGCTCATAGAGGATTCTCTGCTCGACGAGAAGAAAAACAATTTTATTGTCTGCTGTTACAAGGACGGGGAGAAGCTTGCCGCCGCGTGGACGGACATCACCACCGGGGAATTTTCGGCTACGGATTTCGGAGGAGAGAAAGGGGTTTCGGAATGTCTTGAATATCTTGTCAAGCTTGCTCCTGCCGAAGTGATCTGCAACGAAGAATTTTTACTTTCTTCAAAAAATTTACCCGAAGCGAGGTCGGGCGGGCTTCCCGCGTTTTCCTGTTATGTGCCCTGGGCATTCGGCGCAAGGCGCGCGGAGAAAAATCTGACGGAACAGCTGAACACGAAAACACTCGTGCCGTTCGGGATAGCCGACCGCGAAGAGGTGATCTCGGCGGCGGGCGCGCTGATCGAATACCTGCGCGAAACGCAGAAACACGCATTGAAAAACATCGACAGCCTGCGCTTTTTGCGTCGGGACGACGTCATGATGCTCGACGGCGCGGCGATAAGGAACCTCGAACTCGTCAGAACGCTGGGCGACGGGAAGAGAAAGGGTTCTCTTTTGTGGCTGTTGGACGATACGCATACGGCGATGGGTGCACGACTGATGAATTCCGTTGTCCTGAATCCGCTGCGTACAAAAGAAGCCATCGCATACAGGCTGGCGGGCGTGGAAGAACTGTATGCCGCGACCGTTATTCGCATCGGCATCGCCGATACGCTGAAAAGCGTACGAGACATTGAGCGCATAGCGGGAAAAATCTCAAACAATAATTTGACGCCGCGCGATTGCGAATCGCTCGGCACGTCTTTGGCGGTGATCCCCAATCTGAAATTTCAGCTGTCCGGTTTTTCGTCGGTCATCCTTCACGATGTCAGTGAAGGATTGGGCGATTTTACTGCGCTCTGCGATCTTCTCAAGCGTGCTTTTATCGAAAATCCTCCGATCAGCGTAAAAGACGGCGGTTATATTGCCGAGGGGTACAGCAAAGAACTCGACGAATTGCGCGCTCTTCACAAAAACGGCGCAAACCTCATTGCGGAAATGGAGGCGCGAGAACGGGAAGAGACAGGGATCCGTAACCTGAAGATCAAATATAACCGCGTTTTCGGATATGGGATCGAAGTTACGAACTCTTTTAAGGATAAAGTGCCGTACCGTTATCAGCGTCGGCAGACGCTTGCGAATGCGGAGCGATATGTGACAGATGAGCTCAAAGAGATAGAAGAAAAGATTTTGTCCAGTTCAGAAAAGAGCCTCGCGATGGAAGTCGCGCTCTTTGAGCAGATCAAGGGCGTGCTTTCCGAAAACATCGGGAGGCTCAAACAGTTGGCTTCGTCGGTAGCGCTTCTCGACTGCATCGTGTCCTTTGCGTCCGTTTCCAAAGAGAGGGGATATTGTAAACCGACGATCGTTGATGCGGGCGGCGAACTCAATATCAAAGACGGGAGACACCCCGTCGTCGAAGCGCTTTCCAAAGAGCGATTCGTTCCCAACGATACCGCTTTGGACGGAAAAGACGTGAAAACCATGGTCATCACGGGACCGAACATGGCGGGTAAGAGCACGTATATGCGCCAGACTGCCCTGATCGCGCTCATGGCGCATCTCGGCTGTTTTGTTCCTGCAAGGTCTGCGCAGATCCCTGTCATCGATCGTATCTTCACGCGCGTCGGCGCGAGCGATAATCTCATTCTCGACCAGAGCACCTTTATGGTGGAGATGACGGAAGTGGCTTCTATCATCATGAATGCGACATCCGATTCACTTCTGATACTCGACGAAGTCGGAAGGGGAACGAGCACGTTTGACGGGCTGAGCATTGCCTGGGCAGTGCTGGAATATTTGACCGAGCATATCCGCGCAAAGACTTTGTTTGCGACCCATTATCATGAGCTGACCGAGCTTGAAGGTAAGATCGACGGGGTCAAAAACTTTAAAGTTACCGTGAAAGAGGCGGCGGGAACTGTCATCTTTTTGCGGAAGATCATGCGGGGCGGCGCGAACAAGAGTTTCGGCATCGAAGTCGCAAAATTGGCGGGCATTCCGTCCGCCGTCACTTCCCGCGCGAAAGAGATCCTGAAAAAGTTGGAAAAGAACGACATTGCGCGCGATGCGATCGAACAGGCGGAAGGGGAGAACGCCGCTATGTCGGGAGCGGGCGAAGAGGCTGTGCGCGTTCTGAAGGAGATCGATCTGAACAATCTCACGCCGATGCAGGCATTCCATATTCTTTCCGATCTCGCTGAAAAAGTGAAAGGAGATTCCTGATGGCAAAGATCAACATACTCGACAGCAGTATTTTCAACAGGATCGCCGCAGGCGAGGTTGTCGAGCGTCCCGCTTCCGTCGTGAAAGAGTTTGTCGAAAATTCCATCGATGCGGGGGCAAAAAATATCGTTGTGCGCATCGAACGCGGAGGGAAAGATCTGATCTCCGTCGCCGATGACGGCTGCGGCATCGAAAAGAGCGAACTGCGGTCTGCCTTTTTGCCGCACGCGACCAGCAAGATCGCAAAAGTGGAAGATCTCGACGATATTGAAACGCTCGGATTCCGCGGCGAAGCGCTTGCGTCCGTCGCTTCGGTCGCAAATGTGACCGTCAAATCGCGCGCTGCGCAATCGGATGGTTCCTTTTCGCTCAGCTGTTCGGGCGGAAAAATGGGAGACGTGCTTCCCTGCGCGCTGGAATGCGGGACGGAGATCAACGCGGAAAATCTCTTTTTCAATACGCCCGTGCGCGCAAAATTCATGAAAACAGACAAGGGCGAGGAGAGCGAGATCTCCGCCGTCATCGCGCGCTTTATCCTCGGCAATCCCGAAATTTCTTTTAAATATTTCATTGACGGGAAATTGTCCGTGCAAAGTTTCGGCGGCGGGCTCGAAGAGGCCGTCGCGGCGGTCTACGGGGCGGCTGTCCTTTCCGATTGTTATCAGATAGACGCGTGCAAACACGGCATACGCATCCGCGGGTATATCGGCAAGCCTTCATTCACGAAAGCGAACAGGACTTACCAGAACTGCTTTGTCAACGGCCGTTTCGTCGTCAACAATACGATCTCTTCTGCGGTCGCAAATGCATATGCAAGCTATCTCATGAAAAGGCAATATCCCTTTTATGTGATTTTTATAGATATTCCGCACGAAGCTGTCGATGTAAACGTGCACCCGAACAAATCCGACGTGCGTTTTGAAAACAATCAGGTCGTTTACGGAAGCGTTTATTCTGTCGTTTCCGCGGTTTTGGACGGCAACGCATCCGCCTTAGACTTTGTCGCGAAAGACGGTGCGGTAAATCAACAGCGATCACCCGAAGAGCAGGCTCATGTTTCGGTAGAGAAGGCCGGCGCGGCCGACTTATCGCCAGCGGGTGTAGAACCGCAAGGAAATAAAGGCACCTGCGAGGCTGCGAGAGCAAACGAAGCGTCTTTCGCCAAGTTGAAGAGCTCGGAGTCCAAAACGGATAATGGGCGAATCATTTTCGCGGGTTACGGCAGAGTCGCAAGACCTGCAGGCGGCATTCCGATCGTATTCAGCGACAGCGGCGTTGCCGGTGAAGCGCGCCTGGAAGAAAAAAATACAGCAAGGGATGAAAACGGAGTTCCGTATGCGGAAAAGATCCTGCCATTCATAAACGGGAAAGGTTCGGAAAATGCGGGAGCAGAGCAAAATCGAAAGGGCGATGATATTTTTTCCGAAAACAAAAAATATCTGGAAGCGCTTGAAAAGAAGGCTGCACAAGAAAAGTTTATTTTTGAAAATGCCGTTTATAAAGGCAGTTTATTCAACACCTATCTTCTCTACGAGGAAGGCGAAAACGCGTACATCATCGACCAGCACGCGGCGCATGAGCGGCTCATTTTTGATCGGCTGTGCGCTGAAATGCGTTCACGTCAGGTGATCAGACAGCCGATGCTGGTCCCGTTTGTGTTGAGCCTGAACAGGGAAGAAGCACGCTTTATCGGCGAGAATCTTTCCAACATCGAAGAGATCGGTTTTGAAATAGAGGAATTCGGCGAGGGAAGTTTTAAGATCTCGTCGGTTCCCGTCGATTTGCAAGATATTGATCTGAAAGCGTTTTTTGACGAACTTCTCGGCGAGATCGGAAATCTGAGAGGTATCCGCCTTACCGAGTTGTTGCGAGATAAGATCGCGATGACTGCCTGCAAACACGCGATAAAAGGCGGAATGATGCTGTCGGACTCCGAGAAGGCAAAACTTTTCGAAATGCTGCACGGCGACATGGGGCTGAAATGCCCGCACGGCAGACCCGTCGCCGTAAAACTGACAAAAACGGAAATCGAAAAGATGTTCAAGAGGATCGTCTGAGCAAAAAAATTTTGCTGTACGATCTATTCGGACAATACGAATGAGTCATTGTTTTGATGAATTACGATCAGATTATCTTATTATGACAAAATCATTGAATGAGGATTTTTGAGAAGTGAAGACTCTCGTGATCTGCGGACCGACCGCTTCGGGAAAGACGGGTTTCGCCGTCGATATGGCTGAAATGCTGAACGGTGAAATCATCTCTGCCGATTGTATGCTCGTCTATAAAAAATTGAATATCGGAACAGCGAAACCGACGGCAGAAGAAATGCGGAACGTTCCGCACCACATGATCGACATCGTAGAACCGACCGAGAGTTTTTCCGTAAGCGACTATGCGGACAGGGCTTTGCCTCTACTTGCAAGCATAAGAGAACGGGGCAGATTGCCTGTCATCTGCGGCGGCACGGGGTTTTATATCCAATCGCTTTTGTTCGAGCGAAAACTCGGCGGGGTGCCTGCCGATGCGACGATCAGAGAGAAATACGAGGCGATCGCTCGTGAAAAAGGGAAGGAATACCTGCACGAGATTTTGCGGTCCGTAGATCCCGAAAGCGCAGAGATCTTGCATCCGAACGATCAGAAGCGCGTTGTGCGCGCGCTGGAGATCTACGCGCTCACGGGCAGTAAAAAATCAGACCAGCAGGACGGCTTTTGCAGAAAAACGGAATATGCGGCGATTGCTTTCGATTATCCGCGGGAAGTTTTATATGACCGCATCAACCGCCGCGTAGACGATATGCTGGCTGCTGGGCTTGTGGAAGAAGTGCGCGCTTTGTTGGATAATGGCGTGCAGGAGGGCGATCAATGTATGCAAGGAATTGGATATAAAGAAGTGGTCAAATTTTTGAAAAACGAGATTTCACATAGTACTATGTCAGACATGATCAAGCAAAATACAAAAAAAAAAAAAAAAAGGCAGA
>CALVSU010000056.1 GCA_944359385.1 uncultured Clostridia bacterium
AGGTCTTTACCGTGATCTCGTCCGTGTACGACGGCAAAACCTCGATCTGTACATACATCTTGGAAAGCACCCAGAACATCCCGTTTTTTTTCAGGACGGAATGACCGAATCCCATCTCTTCCGAATGTTCCGCCGCAATCTCCTGAAAAAGCCCCAGTATCGCCGAAGGTCTCAGTTTCTGCGCAAAATCCGTCTGATAATTTCTTATTTTCAATCTTTCTTCAATGATGTTCCTCGGTTCGGACATGAACGTCTCCTGTTTTTGATCTTTAAAATATTTTACTATAAAAAACAAAAAAAGTCTACATTTTGCACGAATTTGTCCCTAGGAGAACAAGACCTTGTTTTTATGCATTTATATCTGACATAATACTTTGTAAAACTCATAAAAGCTAAATTTATAAACTTTTCCCTTGACAGATTTTGAAAAATATTGTATAATTGTGACGAATGGAGGTATCGAATTATGGATCCTGCAAAAGACAACGAAAGCGCCATCAGCAGCGACCTGATCAGAGGACATATCAACACGATCATTCTGCGAACGCTTTATGACGGTGACAAATACGGCTACGAGATCATCAACGAGATCGAAGAAAAGAGCAAAGGACAATATTCTCTCAAACAACCCACCCTCTACAGCGCACTTAAACGGCTGGAAAGTCAGGATTTTGTGACTTCTTATTGGGGCGGCGTTTCCAACGGAGGCAGAAGGAAGTATTTCCAGATCACCGACAAAGGGAAACAAGTCGTCGAACAAAATCTTGCGGAATGGGAATATTCCCGCACGGTCATCGACAGCCTCATCTCCGAAAAAGACTATGACTTTAACAATCCTCCCCCTTCCGCTGTCGATTTTTCACTTCTGAAAAAATCAACGACACGCATAACATCTGCAGCCGAACCCGATCATGATGACATCGTTTTAGGCGCTGACACATACGATGATGATGACATTTTAGTTGATGCGGGAGAAAATTCGGAGCATTCCGAAAACCGCACACAAGAGGAACCCCCCTCCCCTGCCGACACCGAGGAACGCGTCACGCAAGAGGAAGAGTCCGTTTCCGAAACAAGAAGCGAAGCGACACCTGCAAACGACGAGCGCACTTCCTATACCGAAGAATCCCGCATACAGACAGTCGTGAACAATTACGACTCTGGCGAGACCGCATCGCCGCAAAGAAACGAAAACAGTGAATCTTCTTATACATATACCGAACGCACGGAGGAAACCGTCGTTCACGATCCCGTCATAGACGAAGAACAGCGCCGCATCCAACACGAAAATTATCGTAATCTTGTCGGCAACGAAGATGCGACATCCTACTATTACGCACAAGTCGCACGCAGCAACCGAAGCGATCAGGCTCCCGAACCGCAGCAACCCGCCGCACAGCAGGCAGCGTCCGAAGTTCAAGCGGATAAACCTTTCGACAGCGGATCGCAGGCATACCGGCCCCAACAGCCCGCGCAGAGCGAAACGGACGAGACATATCTTGAAAACAGGGCAATTTCTTCCGAACTGCTATACTCCAATCGTTCTCCCGCGGAGAGAAATTATAAAGACCTTCTTTCCCGACTGTACGACAATACACGCAGAGAACAGGAAGAAAACGAACTTTTCGCCGATCCCGTGCCCGAATACGCACCCGGCCCCGAGCCTGAGCCGCCCGTACAGCAATCCGTCATCCAAGAACAGACGACCGAAGAAGTGCGACAGGAAAATATAGCGGCGCAACGGAGCACACAATATGCTGACGCTTCTACCGCAAGCAACGTCGAGTTTTATGATATAGAAGAACGGGCCGAAAGCGACGGTATTCGCGTGACTACCTCCAACGGAGCACGCAACCGCGCCGCCTCGGGAAAGCCATCGGGCAATGTTTTCGATAAAGGCAAAGCACTGTTTATGAGCGCGCTTTATGTATTTGTCATTGCGCTTGTCGAATGCATTATCAATCTGTGCATCAAGAACGCCATTCACAGCCATCCCGCGTACGTGGTCCTGCCCTTTGCGCTTACCTTCGTCATGTTCGGCATTTTTCTGTTCCTCTATCTGAAAGGTTACGGAAAAAACAGCCGCAAGACGCAATCGAGATCTTACATCTCCGCAAGCCTGATCTTGTTTGCGAACCTCGTCATCATCGTCTGCCTGATCGCATACTTCATCATCAGCGCAGGAAACGGCGTTACGCCTATACAGATACTCAAATACGCGATCCTGCCCTGCATCTTTATCTTCAACATTCCGCTGTTCGCGATCTTCTACAATTACCATTCGAACAGGCAGTAAAATTCGGCTGAAGATATCGTGTAAACTTTTTGAATCAGGATGCAAAACTTAAAAACCGCCGCACGAATCCGTGCGGCGGTTTTTACTATAAAGAAAAACCACATGATCGTCACGCGGCAGAAAAGAGGTTTGCCGATGATGATTTATAAAAATTAAAATCGGATAGCAGACATTACCGATAAAAAACAAACCCTAAATAAAAAAACTTCGCTTGTTATTGATAAAAAAGCATGCTCCCGAATACAATATCCGCACATGATAAATAAAAAATCGCGTGCTCATGATATAAAAATCGCGCATCCTTGATACGCGTTCTATATTTTTATCAGATAAAAATCTGCTTCGTAATTTTATTTTTTGCATTACCTTTGTCGGTTTTTCTTATGAATTTTACACCCGAAGCTTTGAGAAAATAAAGAATCATTCAAATTTTAAAAGCCATGCCTCGGCACTTTCCCTGTCTTCGAACCGATAAAAATCAACGCCGCTCTCTTCGATCGTATGCAGAACCCGCGGCCGCACCTGATCACCGAACCCGCGTATCCATTCCTCAAAATCGGCGTGTAACGTTTCCGGACAACCGTCGGGCATATCCGGACGACTGCGACCAGCATACAGCTGCGCACGCTCACGGACAGAGAGCAGGCACGTTTCGACGTCAATGTCCAGAAAGATACAAACATCCGCAAAACGCAGCCTCTCGTGCAGCGTCCGAAGATAATTCCCGTCCATGATCCAGCACGGCTTTTGAAGTTCCCTTTTGAGCATCGCGTCGAAGTCATCACAATTCCTTTCTTTCCAGCCCGGCAACCACCAAAGCTTATCGAGATGCACTACAGGAATGGAAAACCTTTTCCCCATGAAGCGCGCAAACGTGCTCTTACCCGCGCCGCCGCAACCGACGATCAAAATACGTTTATAAGGAAATTTCATCTTCCCGCCCCTCTTCTTTTCATTTCGATCCTCCTTTTCATTTCCATCAACTTTTTGCTTGCACCGCATTTATCATTTACGCCGCCTTTTGCTTCAAATATTGTGCTTATTTTTCCGCTGTTGAACCTTTTCATCCTTTACAGATGCGTTTCTGAAAGCCCCCGGCAGACAAATCTTTGAGCAAACAAAAACGCCCGCCCCGTCCGCAAAGCGAACGGCGACAAGGCGTAATTCACGGCAACAATTTTTTTTGCAGCCTTTCGAAAGGAACAGCCTTCGCATTATCTTTTGTCAAAAACAGGACAAATTCCACATTTTTATGCGGTTTGATCGGAGCAATCGAAATATCCGCCGCATACAAACCGAGCCTGCGCGCTTCTTCGCATACGGACAAGACCGCTTTTTCCCTCTCGCGCGCATCCTTGACGATGCCGTGCTTGTCCAGCGCTTTCGCGCCGCATTCAAACTGCGGTTTGACAAGCACGAACGCCCTGCCCTTTCCGTCCAGAAGCGAGGACACGGAAGGCAGAATCAGTTTCAGCGAGATAAAGCTCACGTCGGCGGTAATGCCGTCTAGCCGCTCGGGAAAATCCTCCGCTTTTAGATACCGCGCGTTGACGCGGTCGCGCACGACGACGCGCCCGTCCGTTTGCAAAGACTGCGCCAGCTGACTTTCGCCCACATCGACGGCGTAAACGCGCGCCGCACCGCATTGCAAAAGGCAGTCGGTAAACCCGCCCGTACTCGCGCCGATGTCGGCAAACACGGCGTCCCGCACCTTTTCGCCGAATTCGCAGAGCGCCTTATACAATTTAAAGCCGCCCTCGGAGACGAAAGAGATCTGTTTTTCCCGCACTTCCACGACATCCGTTTCCGAAACGTCATCGGACGCGGAAGCGGGCTTGCCGTTTCGCACGACAAGGCCTTCCGCGATCGCACGCGCAGCTTTCGTCCGAGAACCGAACCGCGATGCCAGATATTTATCCAGTCTCATTTACTTGTCCCTGTTGCGGACAAAACGCGTGAAATCTTCAAAAAACGAACATTCATAAGGAAGCTGAGACAACATTTCCAGACACTGCTCGCACGCCCTGTCCGCCATTTCGATGCTCTTTTCCGTTCCGTACACGCTGACCGCAGAGATCTTGTTTTCCTTTGCATCCTTTCCGACCGTCTTACCGAGTTTTTCGAAATCGCCCGAAACATCGAGCATATCGTCGGTAAGCTGAAACAAAATGCCGAGATTTTTCCCAAATCCCGTGATGAGAGACAATATGTTTCCGTCCGCGTCGTAGACAAATGCAGGCGCAGCGACCGCGCTCTCGATCATCTTGGCAGTCTTGTTTCTGACAATGAAATCGTAAATGTCCGCGTTCGCCTCTTTCCCCTGATAATAAAGATCGGCGGCCTGTCCTGCGACCATGCCGTCCGCCCCCGCATTTTTTGCAATGAAGCAAGCCGCGTTGAGATACGTCCTCCCCTTTCTGCACCCTTCGAAGAGAAGCTGATAAGCCTGATTGAGAAGAGCATCGCCCGCCAGAATCGCCTGCCCCTCGCCGAACTGCTTATGCGAAGAAGGCTTGCCCCTTCTGAAATCGTCATTGTCCATCGCGGGCAGATCGTCGTGAATGAGCGAATACGTGTGGATCATTTCCAACGCCACAGAAAGCCCCGCAACATCGGAGACCTTGCCTCCGAACATCTGCGCGCTTGCAAGCATCAGGACGGGACGGATACGTTTTCCGCCGTTTTCGAGAGAATAGCGGAAGCTTTCCGACAAAACCTGCGGTTCGACAGTGAAGGAAGCAAGATAATCTGTCAGTATCTGTTCAAACTGCGATCGTAATTTTTCGTAATTTTCCTCAAACTGTGCCAAAAAATTATCTCCTTGAAGCCGCAATGTACGTATTATACAACAGCATCGTGATCGTCATCGGACCTACGCCGCCGGGTACGGGCGTGATGTATGACGCTTTTTCTTTAACATTTTCAAAATCGACGTCGCCGCACAGTTTTCCGTTTTCGTCGCGGTCCATTCCTACGTCGATGACGACTGCGCCCTGCTTTACCATGTCCGCCGTGACAAACTTTGCCCTGCCGATCGCGACAACGAGGATATCGGCACTTGCGCAGACCTCTTTCAGATTCTTCGTCTTGCTGTGACAGACGGTGACCGTCGCGTCCGCATTGAGAAGAAGCATCGCCATCGGTTTTCCCACGATATTTGAACGGCCGAGCACGACCGCCGTTTTTCCCTTCGGGTCGATGCCGTATTCTTCGAGCATCTTCATCACGCCGAAAGGCGTACAGGCGACGATGGTCTCTCTGTTCATGGCGAGATTGCCCACATTTTCCGCACAGAAACCGTCCACGTCTTTGGCAGGCGGGATCATGCGCAGGAGCTTCCTTTCGTCAAGCTGCGCAGGGAGCGGGAGCTGCACGAGAATGCCGTGCACCCTCTCCGAAAGGACGAGCTCGCCGATCAGCGCCTCCGCGTCCGCCTGCGTGCAGTCCTGAGGCAGATGATAGGAAAAAGAGCGGATCCCCACTTCTTCGCACGCCTTGATCTTATTGCGCACGTAGACCTGCGAAGCGGGATCTTCCCCGATCAGCACGACCGCGAGACCGATCTCCCCTTTCTCTTCTCTGAACTTCGAAACTTTTTCCCTGAGCTCACCCCGCATCTTTGCGGCGAGCGCCTTTCCGTCAATCAATACACTCATTTTTCATCTCCGGCAATGACCGCCGCGAGGAGCCCGTTCACGAACCCCGCGCTCTTTTCGGTCGAATATTTTTTGACAAGCCCCACAGCCTCGTCGATACTGACGACGGGCGGGACGTCTTCGACATAGTAAATTTCCGCCAAAGCGATCAGAAGGGCGCTTTTGTCGACGGGGAAAATGCGCTTTTCCGAAAACCCGATCGAATACTTGTCCAACACGGCGGCGAGCTCTTCCCGATGTTCCTTGACAAGCCCGCAGAGAAGATCGGCATACTCCCGCTCTTCTTTGTTCAGCTCCGACGCCCTGTACAGCGCGCGACGGACATCTTCCGAGTCGCTGAACTCTCCCGCAAAAATCACTTTGAATGCGCATTCGCGCGCTTTGCTTCTCATAAAACCACACCCTGCCTAAACTCAAATATTCCCCTCGTAAGCCGAGGGGAAAATCTCATCCTGAACTGTTTAATTTTTAATCGGAGACCCGTTCTTCCGAAAAATCCACGCCGACAACATAGACGTCCACTTTTGCGACCTTGAACTTTGTCATCGCCTCGACATTATGTTTGACCGTCTGCTGGATCTTGAACGCGACCTCGGGCACCGAACAGCCGTAGTCCACTTTTACGGAAATGTCCGCGTATACGCCGTCCTTTTCGAAATAAAGTTTCAATCCCTTTTTCTTGCCGGAGATCAGCTCTACGCCCTCCACTTCGGAAACGGCGATACTCACGATCCCGCTTACGATCCCGGCGTTATAGGATACCTTGCCTTTATGCCCGTCGGACGGTACTTTCTTGAAAAGCGCCATAAATCTCAACTCCAAAGATTTCTGTCGCTATCATTATACCATACTTTTTGCAAGTTGGGTAGTGTTTTTACGAATTTTCCGAATTTATCGGCATAATATTTACGTTTGCAGGGTCGCAGCCCGCTTCTTCCGTCAGAATATTATAAATGGAAAGAAAATCGTTGTATGCGAGTTCCGTCGCATTGACGAACACGTTCACGTTATCGGAATCCAGCCCGATGCTCACGACAGCGTCGGAATACCCGACAGACTTGATATACGTCTCCAAAAGCAGTTCGCGTTCCATCATGCCGACGATCTGCAATTTGAGCGCCATCGCCTCTTCGTACGCCTCGCTCCCCGCCTCCGTGCTCCCGAGAATGGAATCGAGCTGCAAAAGTTCTTCGTTCCTCGTCGTGTTCCTCTCCGTCCTGTACGTCGTAAAGTAGTTCGCTGCCGTCACGCTCGCGCTCGACTCCGAACTCGCGCTCGCAAGCACAAAATTAAACACTGCCGTCACGGCAAGCAAAAGCACCAACCCCGACATGATAATGATTTTTTTCGTTTTCGACATTTCCGTCTCTCCTTTATTTATTCATTGCTGGTCAACCCTTCGTGTATACTTTGATTAAGCTTTGGTTGATATTTAAAACGGACGCCGTCGCCGACAGGATATCGAACCTGACGCGCAAATCGTTTGCGCCCGCCGCAACGATCAATACGCCCGAAATTTCCGGTTTCTTCTCTTCGAGAACGACGACATCGCCGTCGATCAACACGGGTTCCGTCACCGTCGTGCCGTCTGCGTCCGTCGTTGTTTGCATCGCAATGACCCGCTCCCCGTCGTCAGAAAAACTGATCATGACCGAAACCTCGCCTGCCCCGTCTATCTCTGAGAGCACCTTCGCAAGCCCTTCTTCGAGTTCCGTACCGTAATCGGCGGATGTTTCTCCTGCGTCTTCGCTTTTGCGCCCCGCCAAAAAATTGTACACGACGATCGCCACAATTACAACGATGATAAGCACGATGAGGATCTCCAAGATCCTGCCTGACCTGAGTTTTTTTAAAGCATTTGCAGGTGCGTTCTCACTCATAGATCTCCACCGCCTCCGCACGGACGTTCAACAGCGCACAAACGCTCTCTTCGATTTTACTTATAACTAATATATGCTCGTCTTTCCCGTACATTCCGAAATTTTCGATTTTAATTTTCACCTTCGACACCTCATACGCATAGTCGACAAAATCCCATTCGATCTGCGCCGTTACCGTCACCGAAAGTTCTTCCTCGATCTTCTTTTCCACGGCGCGCGCCTCTTCGTTTGCAAACTCGTCATAGAAACCCCCGATGAATTCTTCGTCCAGAGAGATCTCTCCTTCCGCCGCGCTGCCCGCCGTTTCGAACGAGCCGTTTTTAAAAAAAACAAAGAGCGGCACAAGTATGACAAGCAGGCAAAAGAGCTTCAAAACCCCGTTGATAAATTTCCCCGTTTTTCCGTCCGGGAGCAGGATGGTGACGAGCGATGAAATGATAACCGCTCCGCATACGCTGAGAATATATGCATCCATATCTTAAAAAAGAGAATTCGAAGAACAGATGAGCAGCAGCAACGTGATAAAATACATAAACCCGACAGAAAGAAGCCCCGCAGTAAAGTAATTCACCGTATAAGAAAGGGAAGACAAAAATTCCGTGATCTTGTTGTCTCCGACAGGTTCCGTAACCGCGGCGGACAATTTCAGAAAGAGATTGTAGACCGCAAGTTCGATGAGCGGCACGGCGATCACGACCGCAAAGATCAGAATACAGCAAGAGCCGAGTGAATTTTTGATGAGAACGCTGCCCGCGACCAACAGATCGAGTCCGCCGCTTAAAAAGCCGCCGACAATGGGAACGCTGTTGCCGATCGCATATTTCGCCGCACGAAAAGAGAATCCGTCGTAAGTCGCCGACGTGATCCCCTGCACGGTGAGAAACACGGTAAACACCGTAAGCGAAATACCGAGCGCCCATTTGATGACGCTCTTTGCCAGAGCAGAAAAATTTTTCAGCCTGATCTCGCCGCTCATGTTTCCCGCCATATCCAGAACGCATATGAGTGCTGCAAGCGGAAAAACGACGCCGACGATGACCTGCACGATGATCTCGCTCAAAAACAGAACGGCGGGTTGATACACGGCGACGGATACGCTGCCTCCGCTCGTCGCGATCAGTGTCAGCAAAACAGGAAACGCCGCTTGCATCTGCTTTTGCATGGAACCGACGGTATTGTAACAGTCTTCGATGACGACGGAAAGCGAAGACAAAATCAAAACGAGCACGGCGGCGTAGCCGACAAAAAAGATGAGTTTTGCCGTGCTCTTTTCGGAAAAGGAGCTTTTGAACTGCGACAGGATCCCGCAAAGCACAGTGATCGCGGCAATGACGCAAAAGGTGGACAGCAATCCGTCCAGCCCGTCAAAAACGGACGCGGCGATCGCTTCAAAAACATTCCCGTAATCCGCTTTGAAATCGCCGCTGATCAGCGAGAGCATCTTATCTTTGAGATCGCCGCCGATCAGATCTTTCTGTTCCTCAGAAAGCGAATCGAGATATGCCTGCAACGCATCGACATCCAGATCGTTCAAAAGCCCTTCGATGTTCTGCCAAAGCTCCTCTTCCGCGGAAACCTCTTCGGATCCGTCCGCACCGGTGTCGCCGCTTTCCCCGCTTTCGGCAAAAGCCGAAAGCGGAAACAGGAGAAATAAGAAAAGAAACACGAACGCCGCGACCAGGATAAGGCATTTGTTTTTCTTTTTCGGATACAATGCAAGCGACCTCATACCAACTCCAAAAAACTGCCGATCAGACCTATCAGGCTGCGGATGATCGGCACGGATACGGCAAATATGACGACCTTCCCCGCAAGCACAAGCTTGTCCGCAATGCTTTTGCTCCCGAAATCCTCGATGACGCCCGCACTGAATTCGATCAGATATCCGATCGCAACGATCTTGATTATGATCTTCACGAGCGAGTCGTCGATCCCTGTCTTTTCGGAAATTTCTGCAAAAATGCGAAACGCTCCCGACATCATATCGATGACGAAAAGCAGAATGATGACCGCCCCCGCGATCGTTACGGCAAAAGCGAGTTCAGGCTTTGTGCTTTTGAGAAAGAGCGCGGCAAACGCGGTCACAAGCGCCACTCCTATGATTTTTGCCAGTTCCATACGCTAAAAAAGATCGAAAATGCTCCGTATCGAATCGAAAAGCCCTGCGATCATGTCCAGAACGACGGTCAGCACGATGATCAGCCCCGCAAGACTCACGATCGTCGCAATGTCATCCCTGTCCGATTTTTTGAGAATCTGGCAGACGATCGTCACAATGATCCCAACCGCGGCAATTTTAAAAATAATGTCTATCTGCATACTTTCCTCCGCTAAGCGAGCGCGATCGCCGCCACCAACCCCAGCAAAAAAGACAGCCGCACATACAACTGAAACCGCCGCCTGTACTCCTTTTCGCTTTCCGTACGCAGACGCTCCGTTTCCGCTCGCACCGAAGAAAGATATTCTTTCTGCGAAAGCGCGTCGCTCCTGCCCACCATCACAAAATAATCGCGTACAAAATTTTTATCGTC
>CALVSU010000057.1 GCA_944359385.1 uncultured Clostridia bacterium
GGGGCATCAACCTCGAAGACATCTGCGCGCCCAAATGTTTTGCCGTCGAAAAGAGACTGAAAGAAAAACTGGATATTCCCGTTTTTCATGACGATCAGCACGGGACCGCGATCGTCGTCACGGCGGCGCTGTTCAACGCGCTCAGACTGTGCGGCAAAGAGATGGCAAAAGTCAGGATCGTCATCTGCGGCGCGGGCAGTGCGGGGATCGCGATCTGCAAACTGCTTTTGGAAAGCGGCGCGGCGGATGTCGTGATGGCGGACAGGAAAGGGCTCGTCGCGGAGGGCGAGGAATGGCTCACCACTGCGCAGGCGGAGATCGCCAAAGTCACCAACCGCAGAAAACTGCGCGGCACGCTCGCGGACGCCGTCGCGGGGGCGGATGTATTCATCGGCGTCTCCGCGCCCCGTCAGCTCACCAAAGAGATGGTCTCTTCCATGGCGGAAAAGTCCGTCGTTTTTGCCATGGCGAATCCCGAACCCGAGATCTATCCGAACGAGGCGCTCGAAGCGGGCGCATACGTTGTGGGCACGGGCAGGAGCGATTTTCCCAATCAGATCAACAACGTGCTCGCCTTTCCGGGCGTTTTCCGCGGCGCGCTCGACGTGCGCGCGCGCGATATCAGCGAGGGCATGAAGGTCGCCGCGGCAAAAGCACTCGCAGATCTGGTCGGAAACGACCTTTCCAGAGAATGCATCATCCCTTCCGCTTTTGACAGGCGCGTTGCGCCCGCGGTCGCCGCGGCGGTCGCCGAAGCCGCGAAAAAAGAGGGGCTTGCCCGCGTCTGATCTTTGTTTCAACGTCAAAACCTCTTCTCATGCCGATGTCGCATATGTATGTGCCTCGTACTTTTGCGATCACATATTTGTTGCCGCGTTTTGCGCTCAGACGGAGCGGGTCGCCGCGCAAAAGCGCGTTTTGCGATCGGGATACATAGGTGTCGCCGCGTTTTGCGGGCGGATATAAAAACGGAAAAAGGGGAAAGATATGACATATAAGGAAATGTATGAGGCGGCGCTGAAAAATCTCGCGCCGATGAAGCACAGCGACGATTTTTCCAGCGGAACGGTCAGTGCGGTCATCGAGGGCGCAAACGGAAAATATTATGCAGGCGTCAACCTGGATTTTTCCTGCGGGCTGGGTTTCTGCGCGGAGCGCAGTGCCGCGGCGGCGATGGTCACCGACGGCGAAACGGTCATCCGCCGCGTCGTCTGCGTCAATCAGAGCGGCGAACTGTGGATGCCCTGCGGAAGCTGCAGAGAATTTATTTCGCTTCTATCCCCCAAAAACAAGAATACCGAATTTTTGCAGTGCCTTGAAGGCGAAAAGACGGTAAGGCTCTCTGCGCTTCTGCCGTCTCCCTGGAACGGCTGAGCCGCGCCGTTTTTTGTGCGAAAATGCGCTTTCGCGGCAGGTTGAGCCGCGGGGCTTTTTTCGCTTTTTGCATGCAACTGTGCCTGCATGAAAGGCAAACCGCATACCCGCACGGCCGTGCGGGTATTTGTCCGCAAAAGGCGGTGAAATCATTTTGCAGAGGAGTTATTATGAACGAAAACGGAATGCCGCAAGGCGGTACGAATGAAAAGAAAAACAAGAAAACGCTGAAAAAAGTGCTCATTGCCGTTGCCTGCGTCGCGGCGGCGGTGCTCCTGTTCGTGTCGGGCTTTTTTGCAAGCCGTCTGTTCATGGATAAGGGGCTGCGCTCGCTTCTGTGGTTCAAAGAACGCATTCAGAGCGAGTATTATGAGGAAATATCCGACGAGGAATTCTGGGACGCGGCGATCGAAGGCGTGGAAGGGATCCTTGACAAGTATTCCGGCTATTATTCTTCGGAAGAGTATGACGCGGTTTTGTCTTCCGACAAAGGCATTTCCAGCGGGCTCGGCATTTACATCGTCAACGGGACGAACAGGATCTACAGTATCTCGTTGGGTTCGCCGCTTTTTTTGGCAAAGAGTGCTTCGGGAGAGCGCGCGCAGGCGGGCATGTATATCACGGGCATAGGGAGCTCCGCCGATCAGATCGCGGATACTTTCGATTTCGATACGCTGTTTGCGCGGCTCGGTGAGATCGGTTCGGGCGAATGTTATGTCCGTCTCTCGGCGGCCGCACCCGACGATACGGTAAATGCATTCATCGTTGCGGCGGAGAAAAAAGTCTATACGGAAAGTCATGTGCTGTATGCGACAAATCGGGCGACGTACATCGAGCTTTTTGACGAAAACGCGAAAAACGGCGTTTGGACAAAGATCGGCGACGGCATGAGCGGGCTTGCGGACGGCGAGGCTTACATCCGTTTTACGCAGTTTACGGGCAACGCCGCCGAGGAATTTGGAAAAGCTGTCTCGCAATATAAAGCGGACGGTTGCGATACTTTGCTTCTCGATTTACGGGAAAACGGGGGCGGGTATCTGAGCATTTTACAGGAAGTCGCCTCTTATCTGATGAAAGACGCGGACGGCAAATCTCCTGTCATGTACGCGAAAAGCAAAAACAGTACGGTAAAATACCTCTCTTCGGGGGACAAATACGAAGAATATTTCGCAGGGAGCAAAATTTATGTCGCGGCGAACGAAAACACCGCTTCCGCATCCGAAGCGCTCATCGGCGCCATGATCTGTTACGGGACATTGTCTTATGGCGATATTTATCTCACCAAGACAGCGGCCGCGGGAGACTCTTCCGCAAGGACGTACGGCAAAGGCATCATGCAGACGACGTGGCGCAATCCGTCCACGGGCGAAGCGGCAAAACTCACCACCGCCTATCTGTACTGGCCCGACGGCACCACCTGCATACACGGCAAGGGCGTTACCGCCGAAGACGGCGCGAATACGGTCGCCGCGGAGACAAATTACGATCTCGGCGATCCCGCGCTTTCAAAGATATTTGCCGATATCCGTACCCGCTGACGCTGATCGGATCGGTCGTAAAATGCGCCGCCGCGCGGTTTTGCCGCGCGGCGGCGCATGGTTTATTTTTTGCGTTTGACGTCAGACGCGGATCTCAGGAAAAGTATTTTCCGAGCATTCTTTCGATGTTTTCGTCCGCAATGCCCGAAACGGGCGCAAGGAAAGAGGGGGTGCCGCTTTCGGCAGGACCTGCGTCGGCGGGTGTTCCTGCGGCGGATTGTGCGCCCGTATCGGCACGCCCCATGCCCGCGCCGAAAGAACGTGCGGCTTCGGAGCCGTTTTTTGCGGGTGCGGGCGCAGGCAGTGCGGAGAAAAGCGTGCGGAGTTCTTCGAGCGCTTTGAGAAGTTCCGCAGGTTTCATGCCCATGATGCGGACGTCTTTGAACAGGTCGCTTTCGAGTATTTTGTCTGCGTTCTGTCCGCCGACGAGCTGAGAAAAGGGGGCAAAAAGTTCCTGCGGCGATTTGTTGCCCTTTTTGCCCAAAGTGAGCAGCAGGGCGAGCACGATCAACAATTCCATAGAGTGGTCTCCTTACGGCGGCGTATGCTGAGAACGGCATGCGCCTGTTTTTTTTCGCGCGGCGCGGTTTTTGACAAAGATGCGCGGCAATGCATATAAATGAAATGCGGTCAAAATCCCGCGGAGGTTGCGATGAAAGACTTTAATTCTTTTTCACGGGAAGACGAAGTCGGGGAGATCCCCGAAGATGTGGCGGATATGGCAAAAAGGCTCACCTCTGCCTTTGAAGGAAAGGGAGAGGGAGACGTCCTGCGCGCCATTTATCAGGAAGCCGAGCGCGGTCGGAAAAACGGTTCGCTGACCGACGCGGATCTCGACAATTTTTACAACGCGCTCGCGCCCATGCTGGACGGATTCAAGCGGAAAAAACTCGCGTCCGTCATCAGTAAGCTTAAAAAAATGTAAGAGAAAAGCGGGCGGGACACTTGGTCGGCGGCGGGACGCCTTGCGCGGTCCGCGCGCGGCAAGTGTTTTCGGGAAAGCCGAAGCGGGGCAAGGCACCCCGCGGGAGCAAAAAAGGGCAAGGCATATTGACAGAGGCATCCGCGGTGCGTGAAAAAGATCAGCCTTTTGCGATCTTTTCGGCGGCGAGCAGGAACGCGTATGCTTCGTGCGGCGTGTTGAACTCGGAAAGACTGGCGCGCACCAGACCTCCGTCGGCGCTTCCGAGCGCACGGTGCATGAGCGGGGCGCAGTGCAGGCCGCCGCGCACGGCGATGTCGTAATAGTCCGAAAGCTCCTGCGCGAAAAATTCCGATTGCAGCGACTGCGCGCGGAAAGAGACGATCCCGAAGGGATTGGGCTTTGAAAAGAGTTCTATGCCCGCAATCTTTTTCAGACCGTCCGTGAGGATGCGCGTCAGTCCTTTTACGTAATCTGCGCTTTTTTGCATATGTTCTTTGAGGTACAGCGCTCCTTCGCGCATGGACATGGCGGCGGGATAATTGAGCGTGCCCGCTTCCAGCCTGTCGGGATAGAAAGGGGGCATATCGGGATTTGCGCTCTCGCTTCCCGTTCCGCCGTAGAGGAGGGGCGCGGGAGAAAAGCGCGCGGAAAAGAGCAGGGCGCCCGAACCCGCGATGCCGTGCATGCCCTTATGCCCCGCAACGCAGAGTGCGTCTATGCCCTGCGCTTTCATGTCGACAGGCATATGTCCGCACGCCTGCGCGCCGTCGCATATGACAAGTACTCCGTCGGGAAGGGCTTTTTTGACTTCCGCGGGATCGATCGACGCGCCCGTCACGTTGGAGGCGAGCGTAAAGACCGCCGCGGCGGTGTCTTCGCGCGCGGCGCGCGCGAATGCGGAAGGAGGCACCGTGCCGTCTTCGCCGAGCCCGAGCACGGTCAGACGGATCCTGCCCGTTCTTTCCAGAAAGCGCAGGGGGCGCAAAACGGAATTGTGTTCCATCACGGTCGTAAGAACGTGCGGAACGCTTTTCGTACCTGTTTTTTCCGCATCGGCGCGCGGGGTTTCCGCGGGGTTGCGCGCGGCGGCGCAGGCGCTCTCGTCTGCGGTTTTGCCCGTTCGGGCGTTGCCGCAGGCAGCGTTTTGCGCGAAACCGAAAATGGCGGCGTTGAGCGCTTCCGTACAGTTTTTCGTGAACACGACGCGCTCATACCCGTAACCGCCGAAAAAGTCGCTCAGCACTTTGCGCGCTTTGAGCAGGTTGGTCGCCAGCGTGACGGAAAGGGCGTGCCCGCTCCGTCCGGGGTTTGCGTTCGCGCTCTTGATCGCCGCGAGCGCAATGTTGACGACGCAGGAAGGTTTTTTTCCGCCCGTGGCGGCGTTGTCGAAATAGATCATGGCAATGCTCCGTAAAGGAAATATGTGTCCGCCGTATATGGCGGCAGAAAAGATGCGCCGCGGTCGGCTGTCCGTCGTGCGGCAAAAGATGCGCCGCAGCGTTTTTTCGTCACGCGGCGAAGAGAGATGCGCCGCGGAGGACAGTCCGTCATGCGGCGGATAATTTATTGTATGCCGCGGCTGTCCGATTTATCGCGCGGCGGCAGTTTTTTTCTTGCTAAGGAGGAATTTTTCTATGCAGGCGATTCTGGCGGTTTTCCGTTCGCGCGCGCAGGCGATCGATTGTGTATCCCGCTTCAAACATTTCGGCATACCCGCATCCGTCGTGTCCACGCCCAAGGAGGCAAACGTGGGGTGCGGGCTTTCGGCAAAGATCGGCGTTTTTGATTTAGGCAGGGCGAGACAGGCGCTTTCGGGCGCGAATTACGGCGCGTTTGTCGGCTTTTTCCGCGTGGAGACAAAGTACGGAAAGACGTTCGTGACCCCCGCATGAGCGGATAGGCGGGCTTTCTGACGCATAAAAAACGACGGCGCCGAAAATGTCTTCGCGAAAATCCGCGGGCAACGAGAAAATCCGCAGGCGGCGCGAAAATCCGCGGGCGGAGAGAGAATCTGCGGGCGATGTGCATGAGAGCGGGCATAAAATCGTTGAATTTGTGCAAAGAATATGGTAAAATATGCGCATGGACAAACAAGCGAAGGACCGTGCGCTGCAAATTTTGTCGGAAGTCTACGCCGACGCGCGCCCGGCATTAAAATACACGACCGCCTACGAGCTGCTGGTCGCCGTCATTCTTTCCGCACAGTGTACCGACGAGCGGGTGAACAAGGTCACGGCGGAGCTTTTCAAAGAGCACGCGACCCCCGAAAAAATGCTCACGCTTCGTCAGGAGGAGCTGGAAAAATATATTTTTTCCTGCGGTCTGTACAAGAGCAAGGCGGCGCATATTTTGTCCGCTTCGCGCGACATCGCGGAAAAATTCGGCGGACAAGTCCCCGAGCGCTTTTCCGATCTTCGTTCGCTTGCGGGCGTGGGGCAGAAGACGGCGAACGTCGTCTCTTCCGTGTGGTTCGAAAAGGACGCGATCGCCGTGGATACACACGTTTTCCGCGTCAGCAACCGGCTGGGGCTCGCCAAAGCGGACAACCCTCTCAAAACGGAAGAACAGCTGAAAGTTTCCATTCCGCAGGCGGACTGGTCGAAGGCGCACCACTGGCTCATCTGGCACGGCAGGAAGGTCTGCCATGCGCAGAACCCCGATTGCGGACATTGCCCGCTCGCGGAAGTTTGCGACGCTTACAGGGCGGGCGGCCCCGCAAAGAAGAGCGGGCACAAGGGCAACAAAGTCCCTGCCGACAAAGGGCAGGAGAACAGAACGGAGTGACATATGGCATCGTTGTTTACGGATAAAGCGAAGATCACCGTCAAGTCGGGCGACGGCGGCGACGGCATGAATTCTTTTAAGAGTTTCAAGGGATTTGCCAACGGCGGCCCCGACGGCGGCGACGGCGGCAAGGGCGGCGACGTATACGTCGTCGGTGACAAGGACAAAGGGGATCTGACCGATTTCCGCTTCGGCGCGAAGTTCACGGCGGGCGACGGCGAGCGCGGCGGCACGAACAACCGTTTCGGCAAAGGCGGGGAAGACGTCGTCATCAGTCTGCCCCTCGGCACTCTCGTGCGCGATGCGGAAACGGGACGCATCCTCTGCGACGTTTATACCGACGGCGAGAAAAAACTCATCGCGCGCGGCGGCAACGGCGGAAAGGGCAACGTGCGCTTCACGACGGCGCGCCGACACGCGCCGCACTTTGCACAAAAAGGCGAAAAGACGCAGGTGCATACCCTGATCTTAGAGCTGAAAGTGATCGCGGACGTGGGCATCATCGGCTTTCCGAACGTGGGGAAGAGCACCCTTCTTTCCAAGATCAGCGCGGCGCGCCCCAAGATCGCGAACTATCATTTTACCACCCTCTCGCCCAACCTCGGCGCCGTGAAGTATTATGACAAGTCTTTCATTGCGGCGGATATCCCGGGACTGATCGAGGGCGCGGCGAACGGGGCGGGGCTCGGGCACGATTTTTTAAGGCACATAGAGCGGACGAGAATGCTCCTGCACGTCGTCGACATTTCGGGTTCGGAAGGCCGCGACCCGTATGAAGATTTCAAAAAGATCAACAAAGAGCTCAAAGAATACAGCGAAAAGCTGGCTTCTCTTCCGCAGATCGTCGCGCTGAACAAATGCGACGTGTACGGCGCGGAGGAAAACATCAAGGCGTTCCGAAAAAAATGCCGCAAATATAAAAAATATCTGATCACCGCAGTCACGGGCGAGGGAACGAAGGAGCTCATCGAGGGCATTTTCGAGGTCTTAAAAACCCTCCCGCCCGCCGAACCCATCCCCGCGGACGAGTTCGAATACGAGCGTGCAGACGTCAATCAGTTCGAAGTTTTCAAAGACGAGGAAGAGGGCGTGTGGTACGTCACGGGCGGGCTCGTGGATATGCTGGAACGCAACGTCGTGTTGTCCGACCCCGATTCCATGGCGTATTTCCAGAAGGCGCTCAAAGACAAAGGTGTCATCAGAGAGCTGAAAAACCGCGGCGTCGCGGAGAACGACGTAGTCGTCGTCGGCGGCGTGGAATTTGAATTCAGGGAATGAGCCAAAGGAGTTTTTATGACAAGCAAACAGAGAAGCAATCTGAAGAGCATTGCGGCGAATCTTTCGCCGATCGCCCAGCTGGGCAAAGGCGGCGTTTCGGAAAATATGGTGAGATCTCTCTCCGACGCGCTCGAAGCGCATGAGCTGATCAAGATCAACGTCCTTACAAACGCCGAAGAGGACGCAAAGAGCCTCGGCGCGACGCTCGCGGAAGCGCTGAAAGCGGAATGCGTCGCCGTCATCGGCAGAAAGGTCATTCTGTACCGCCGTTCTTCGAGAAAGGATTTCGAACATATCCGTTTTTAAGGCGCGAAAGGGTGTCGAAGCATTTTTTACATATGAGGACGGAAAAAATGTATCGCTACGAAACGCATTGCCATACGCTGTATACGAGCGCTTGTTCGCGGCTGGACGCCGTCACGCTCGTGCGGCTTTTTTTGGAAAACGGGTACGACGGCGTCGTCGTGACCGATCACTTTCTCAACGGCAACACTACGGTGGACCGTTCGCAGAAGTGGGAAAAACAGATCGACGATTTTTTTATCGGCTACGAAAAAGTGCGTGAGGAAGGGGAAAAACGCGGGCTGAAAGTGTTTTTCGGCTTTGAATATTCCTATCGCGGCACCGATTTTCTCGTCTACGGCATGGGGCGGGAATTCCTGAAAGCGCACCCCGGACTGCTTTCGCTCGGCACGCGCGCTTTTTTGTCGCTCGCGAGAGAGAGCGGCGCGCTCACCGTGCAGGCGCACCCGTACAGAGAGGCGGATTACATCGATCATATCAGGCTTTACCCTTCGGACGCGGAGGGAATGGAAACGATCAACGCCGCCAGAGACGAGCGTTGCAACCGCCTTGCGGATATTCTCGCCGACGAATACGCCCTTTTGAAAACAGGCGGTTCGGACATACACGTATCTTCGCAGAAATTTCTTTCGGGCGTGGAAACCGAAACTCCCTTGGAAAGTATCGAAGCGCTCGTCGAAGCGGTGCGCGCGGGACGGGCAAAGCCTTTCTTGCAGGAAAATCGTTTTGTTCGCTGAAAATCGCGCCCTTTTGCGCTTCCGCAAAAGGGCGCGTTGAAAATAGCAGATCGGAAAAAGACGGATAAAACGCCGCAAAGCGGGCAGTAAACACCGCGCGGAAAATCAAGACAAAAACGGCGGGCGCGGCAGGAATGCCGCGCCCGCTTGCAATTTCAGGAGACTTCGAATCAGTTTCACGTCTTGCCGAAGAAGCGCGCAAGGACGGGGCAGGCTATGTCTTGCCGAAGATACGCACGAGGACGGGGCAGGCTATGTCTTGCCGAAGAAGCGCGCAAGGACGAGGGGATTATGCCTTGCCGAAGATGCGCACGAGCACGGCGGCGGCGAGCATCAGTCCGCCTGCGACGATGTAATAGACGGGAAAAATGCTGATGAGACTGAACAAAAGCAGGCTCACGCCCGCGAGCAGATAACCTCTGGCGCTCTTTTTGCCCAGCCTGCGCAGCAAGCCGTTTTTCAGGCTTTTTTTCATGCGGCTGCCCATAATGTATTGTTCGGGCAGGTTGTCCGTCTCTTTGAGCAGGAGATAGACCTCGTCCGCGTCCATGCGCCCGATGCCGAACGCGTCGGCGAGTTTTTCCGCGTCTTTGGTGAAGCTGTTGGACAGGACGGTCTTGTCCTGTCCCTGCACGCGGACGACGGGTACGAGCTCGTCTGCGGTCGTCGGTTCGAGACTGAAACGGAGAAAATACTCTCCTTCGGGGGTACTTATGCTCTCTTTACCCATTTTTGCGTCTTCGCCCGTTTTGCGGGCGAGGGCGGCGGCGATGCGGGAAAGGTTGTGTTCGGGGGTGTCGAGCGCGAGATGAAAGGAAAGTTTCTGCCGTTCTTCCCTGTCTTTTTTTGCGGCGCATCTTTTGTTGCGCCGTTTTTTCAGCAAAATGTGACAGAGGAAGGCGAGTGCCGCCGCGGCAAACAGAGCGAAGAGCACCGCCGCCCAGAGCGCCTGCGCATAGAAACGGAAAATGCAGAAAAAGAGCAGGAATGCCGTGCAGAAGATAAAAAAAGTATCCGACCAGAGGGGAAGTTCAAATTTTTTCATGTAGCGTGCCGCCGCCGCGTGGTTTTTTGCCTGCGTTTTGCCGCGGGCAGACGGGCGGCTGTTTTGATTTTTGTCGGTTTTTCTTTTTTTTAAACGTTGCAAGTCGCTTTCCGATATGGTATAATAGGAAAAAATCGGGAATGAAGTATAACGCGCAGGCGTTCTTCCCATAAATGTACGAAAGGAAATGAAAATCGCGATCTTCGGCGGGAGTTTCGACCCCGTCCATGTGGAACACATCAATATCGTCAGGGCGGCGGTATCCGCGCTGGGGGCGGACAAGGTCATTGTAATCCCCGCGTTTATCCCGCCGCACAAAAAGGACAGGGCGCTCGCTTCGCCCGAGGACAGGCTGAACATGACAAAGCTCGCCTTCGC
>CALVSU010000058.1 GCA_944359385.1 uncultured Clostridia bacterium
TCTTCTCCTATGTATACGATCTCCTCTTCGAGACGAACGCCCGTCTTTTCCAGGACGGTCTGCTTTACGAATGCGATCAGCGCACGGATATCGCCCGCCGTGCCGCCTTCGTTGATGATGAAATTTGCGTGTGCGTCGGACACGAACGCACCGCCGACGCGGACGCCTTTCAGCCCCGACCGATCTATGAGCGCGCCCGCGGAAACCCCTTCGGGATTCTTGAAGACGCACCCCATGCTCTTCCCCTTCGGAAGGCGGCGGCGCTCTTTGAGAACGTCGGCGATGTCCGTCAGCGCGCGCACCCTGCACATATATTCACCGCGCAGTTCCGCGCCGAGGATAAAATCGCCGCTGTCCGTAAACGCGGTGTGTTTATAAGAAAAGGCACAGTCTTCCGACGGGATCGTCTTCATCTCGCCCGATCGGGTCAGCACGGTCACGCTCTCGACCCTGTCGCCGATGTGACCCTCTGCCGTTCCCGCGTTCATATACACGGCGCCGCCCACGCTCGCGGGAATGCCCGCCATGAACGCCATGCCGCCCAACCCTTCGTCCGCCATGGCGTACAAAAGGCGGGATAGGCGCACGCCGCATTCGGCGAATATCTTTTCGCCCGAAAACGCGACCGCCCGCATAGCCGCGGTACAGATGACCGCCCCGCAAAAACCCTTGTCCGATGCGAGCACGTTTGCGCCCGCGCCGAGGATCACGAAAGGAACGCCCTCTCTTCTGAGCACTCCCGTCGCATGCACGGCGGCAGGAATACTCTCGGGCCACAGGCACAGTTCCGCCTTGCCTCCCGCGCCGACCGTCGTATGCGCGGCAAAAGAAAATCCCCTTTCGACGCGGCAGCCCTGAACTTCTCTTTCGATGCGTGCAAAGACCATAGATCACGATTCCCCTTTATTTTACTACAAACGGCGCATTTTTACAATGTTATAGGAGATAATTTTTAATTTTTTTTGCGCCGTTTTCCTCTCCCTTTAAGAGCGATTCCGCCAAAGCTTCAAATTCTTCCCGCGCCGTCTCCTGTAAAAAAGCACCGAGCACGTTCTTTGTCTGCGTCTTTTCGAGCGCGCGCATGGCGCCCCCTTCTTCGCCGTAGATCTCAAAATACGGACTGCACATACCCACCGAAACCAGTTGCTTTTGCACCTCTTCGGACAAAAGCAAATCCAGAAAATCCAGACAGGCATTGTATTTTTCCGCCGAACCCGTACAGACGGACAGGTATTGCCGGATGTCGGAAAAGCTCTCGACGGGTTTTGCCTCAACGGAAAAGCCGCGCGTAGAAAACCGCCAGACGTCGCGCTGTGTGCCGAGCATATACTTGTATTTTCCATCGATCAGCGACACATAAGCCTGCACGGAAGGCTGCACCTCAAATGCGCCGCGCAGTCCTTCCAGCGCCGCCGCGGCGACGGGAAAGGTGCCCCGTCCCTGCGACAAAACAGTGTTTTCCGCGCTTACGTCGGAAAAATCCCCTTCCGCCGTAAAGAGAAAATATCCCCCTTCACACCAGGGAACGCCCAGCGTTTCGCCGCCTGCGGATGCCGCCGCACAGTCGTATTTTGCGAGAGGAAGCGCGATGTCCGCCGCAAACGCACAATCTCCGCCGTAGGAGATCATGTCGGGAAGAAATCTCCGATCGAGCGCGTCCTCCGCGCTCTCGGGTGTATGCGACGTGATCATGATCAGGACGCCTTCGTTTGCACTCTCATAAGCGCGCGCAACGCGCGCAAGAAAAGATGCCCTGTCCCTCTTGCCCCCTTCGAATCCGTCAATATGCCATAGGCGCAGAACACCCTTGTACCCGACAGGCCGCGCCGCGTCCGATTCCGAAAGAGCGGGAACGGCGAAGACAAAAGCACACAAAACGGCAGCTGCGAGCAACAAAGCACATATCGCTGCCCCGATTTTGTTTTTGATCGCAATTTTTCTGATCATAATAGTTATTTATATTGCGCTCAGAAAAGAAAAATGACCTGCTTACAATTTCCCGACTGTCCCGACATATATTTCCGCCCGACGATTCACGACACGGCGTCACCCGCTTTTGCCGTCCTTGCCCGTTCCCTCTTCCACTTCTCCGCCCGAGTCCTCCCCGTTCCGTCTTTCTGCGCCGCCCCGCAAACCTTTCCTGCACAACGAAAGGCGCGCCGCGGAATTTTTCCGCGGCGCGCCTCTTTTTGCATGATGAAATTTATCTTCCGATCGTCCTGCCGCTCAGTTCCTGTGCCGCGTCGTAACCCATGCTTTTCAGCCTGAAATTGCGCGCCGCGACCTCGATGATGATGGAAAGATTTCTGCCCGGTTTTACGGGGATGATATGTTTGAGCACCTTCATGCCGAGGATGGTCTCGTATTGGGCGCCCTCGCCGAGGCGGTCGTAGACCTTGCCTTCGTCCCAATTTTCCAGTTCCATGACAAGCTCGATCTCTTTTTCGTTGAGAATGGAGCCCGAACCGTACATATTTTTGATGTTGATGATCCCGATGCCGCGCAGTTCCATGAAATAGCGTATCATTTCGGGTGCGGTGCCGATAAGTTTTTCGGAAACGCGCTTGATGATGACGCTGTCGTCGGCGACGAGCCTGTGCCCGCGCTTGATGAGTTCCATTGCCGTTTCGCTCTTGCCGATGCCGCTGTGCCCCGTGAGCAGGATACCTACACCCGAAATATCCATGAGCACGCCGTGCATGCTCGTTTGCGGCGCCAGCTTTTTGTTGAGATAGAAAAACAGGTCATTCATGATCGCGGTGGTCACTTTTTCCGTCCTGACGATCGGACAGCCCGTCTTTCTCGCCTCTTCGATGAGTTCGTGAAGCACAGGAAGATCGCGCGAAAGGATGATGCAAGGGATATCGTGATAAGAGAGCAATGTATTGATTCGTTCCTTTCTTACCTCTATCGAAAGAGAACGCAAAAACTCATATTCAGAGTTTCCGAAGACGAGAATGCGCGACGAATCAAAATATTTGAAAAACCCCGCAAGCTGCAATCCGGGGCGCGTGACGCTGTACGAAGACAGCGTGACTCTCCCTCTTCCCGCAAAGACGATCTCCAGATCGAGATCGCTGCAAAAGCTCTCCAAAAGTATAACTTCCTGTTCGTTCATTCCTGTTCCCCCAAGCCGAATTTTCTGATGGCGTATGCGACGCCGTCTTCGTCGTTTGTGCGCGTGACGAAATCTGCCTGCCGTCTGATCTCTTCCACGCCGTTTTTGACGGCGATGCCGATGCCCGCTTTCAGGATCATCGGTATATCGTTATAATTGTCGCCTATCGCGGCGGTTTTGTCAAGAGGTATTTGATAATATTGCGAAAGAAATTCAAGCGCGCCGCCCTTGTTGCAGCCGAAAGAAGTGATCTCCACCAAAAACTCCGAGCTGGACGTCACGTCGTACTTTTCTCCGAAACGCGCCTGCACGCGGCGGTAGATATCCTGATTTTCCTCTTTTTCGTTCATCGCCAGCACTTTCTGCGGGCAGATCGCCTTTTCAACGACGGTTTTCGCGATATCCTCTTGCGTCAGGATACCCGAAACGCCGCAGACCGCTTCGTAGTAGCGTTTCATCTCGTCGTCGCGGTTCATATATACGTCGTCGCCGTCGTAGACGTGAATATGTCTCCCGAGCCCGTGCAAAAACGAGCACATTTCAGCGGCGTCCGCGCAGGGCATGCGCACATCGCGCAGGAGTTTGCCGCTCGCAATATCCGCGATGACGGCGCCCTGATACGCGACGATGAGCCCTTCCAGCCCGAGGCTTTTCGCATATGGCATGATGGATGAGAGCATCCTGCCCGTACAAAACGCAAATACGCCGCCCGACGCGACAAAATCTTTGATCGCGCGCACATTCCCTTCTGAAATGCCGCCTTCCGTCCGTCTGAGCGTGCCGTCAAAATCCGATACGATCAATTCCGCCTGTCGATTCATAGTTCTTCCTCAAAGTACTTTTTGATCTCGCGCGCGAGGTTTTCGCTGATCCCCTCCACGGAGGCGAGTTCTTTTTCGCTCGCCCGCATGATGCGATCCAGTGTGCCGAATCTGTCCATGAGAGCGCGCCTGCGCGCCTTGCCGACGCCGCCGATCTCCGTAAGGACGGACGCGAGCGCATTCTTGCTGTGTATATTCCTGAAATAGGTGATCGCGAAGCGGTGCGCCTCGTCGCGGATACGCTGCAACATCTGCAGACTGTAATCGCGCTTGCTAAGCAAAACGCTCCCCTCCGAAGAGAGGGTAAAGATCTCCTCTTCCCGTTTTGCGAGCGAAATGAGATCGATGTCCGCAATGCCCGCCTCTTCAAAGATCTCCCTGACCGCGGAGAGCTGACCCTTGCCGCCGTCGATGATGACAAGATCTGGCCGCGGGAAACGCTCCTCCTCTTCGCTGCCGAGCTTCGCGAGGCGACGCCTGAGCACTTCCTGCAAACTTGCAAAGTCGTTTGCGCCCTCCACCGTTCTGATGCGAAAACGCCTGTAACTGCTCCTGTCCGCCTCCCCGTCCACAAAGACGACCATCGACCCGACTTTGTCCGTGCCGCTGATGTTGGAAATATCGTAGCATTCCATCCTGCGCGGATAACGGGAAAGCCCCAACAATTCCTGCAGACGTTTGCAGGCGTTGATCGTCATGTCTTCTTTGTGCCTTATTTTGTCCAGCGATTTTTCCAGATATTCCCGCGCGTTGTTTTCCGCCATCTCCACAAGGCGGCGGCGTATCCCCTGTTTCGGGAGTGTGACCGAAACGGGCTTGGAATACCTGTCGCGGAAAAAGTCTTCGAGCAGTTTGTTCTCCGCAAACTCCTGCGCGACGATCTCGTCGGGAATCTGATGATTCGCATAATACTGCGTAAGAAAAGACGAGACCGCTTCCGCGTCGTCCGAAGCGTTCTCCACAGGGAATGTGCTCGCCCCCTGCATGATGCCGCGGCGGATGATGAGAATGTTGATCGCCGCATAGATGTTGTTGCTGACATACGCGACGACGTCGGCATTCATGTCGCGATTGATCGCGGTGATGCGTTTGAGCGCGATCTTGCCGAGCATGTCCAGCTTGTTTTTGCAATCGAGCGCAAGTTCGAACTCTTCCGCCTCCGCATAGGCGTGCATTTTCTCCGTCAAAAGCGTTTCCACGTTCCCCTCTTCGCCGTCGAGAAAACGCATCGCCTGCCTGACCCGCTCGCCGTATTCTTCCTCGCTGCACATATGCGCACACGGCGCAAGACACCTGCGGATGTGATAGTTCAGACAGGGCTTTTTCGGTTTTTCCCCAATGCTCACGGCACAGGTGCGCACGCCGAACGCCATGTTTACGATCTCCAGGACATCTTTCACGCGTACCCCGCCCATATACGGACCGAAATATTTGCTCCCCTTTTTCAGCTTTCTCGACACGGAAAAAGAAGGATATTTTTCGGATACGTTCACGCGGATATACGGATAGGTCTTGTCGTCTTTGAGCAGGATGTTGTATTTGGGTTTATACTTTTTGATCAGATTGTTTTCGAGCGCCAGCGCATCGATCTCCGACCTTGTGATGACATAATAAAAATCCGCGATGTTTGCGACCATCGCCGCCACCTTTTCGGTCTTGACGGACGAATGAAAATACTGCCGCACGCGGTTTTTCAGATTCCTCGCCTTCCCGACATAGATGACGTTCTTGTCGGAATCCAGCATGATATATACGCCCGGATCGTCGGGCAGAAGTTTTAACTTTTCCTGCACTTCGTTCATATGATGATCAAAGAAGAACCTTTTTTCTTCCTGTATATTATACAATACCCGCGCAAATTTTGCAATAAAAAAGAGCAACGTCGCCGCCGCCCTTTTTTCCGCCCTCTTGTGCGGTCCCCCCTTATTGCCCGTATGTACGCGTAATTCCTCTGAAAACGATACGCGGGTCAAAGGCTCCTTTCTCAGTAACCGAGAAATTCCACGCCTTTAAGGAGTACGTCGTTCACCGTGTCGTTTTTCAGACTGTAAAAAATGACTTTACCGAGACGTTCGGATTTAACGATCCCGACGTTTTTCAAAAAGCGCAACTGATGAGATACGGTCGTCTGGTTGATATCGAGGACGCGGGAAATATCCGTCACGCACATTTCCGTAATGGCAAGAGCGGACAAAATCCGCACCCTGGTGCTGTCGGCAAAAATAGAAAAAAAGCTGACGATCCCGTCAAGTATCTCACCTTCGGGCACATATTCTTCCACGAGCGACTGTGTGCGACCGTCCAGCAAAAGCGTATCCTGCATTTTTCTCCCTCCCTGATTGTTACGCATTTATTTTAAATCCTCGGGCGTATATATGTCAATATCTGCACCCGTCGAGTTTTGTCGCATTAAATACGATTTCAGCAAATCTTGTCAAAAGGAGGTCGTCATGAATCCATACATACTTATCCTGATCCTGCTATGGCTCGCCAAACAAAGCGGCTGTCTTGAAAACGGCTGGTTTCCCTTCGCACTGGGCTTTCTCCTTTGCGAAAGCGGTCTTCTGACCAAGAACGGAACAAACGCATGCAACTGCGGCTGTTCCTGTTGCTGACGAGCCGAACCAAAGTTCTGCATCCTGCGCCGCCCGACCTGATTGCGGAGCAGGCGTGCGCAAAGCTTCTCTCTTTTGAAAAGGGCTTTCCGCGACTGCGGAAAGCCCTTTTCTTGTTACCTGATCTTTTTGACTGTATATCCCGCGTCTTCGACGGCTTTGACGAGGACATCATCGGAAACATCCGTCTGCACGACGGCGCGTTTTTTCTTCAGATCGACACTCGCTTTGACGCCCTCGAGCGCATTGAGCGCATTTTCCACACGCGCACTGCAATGCGGACAACTCATACCTTCGATAAACAGGATCTTTTCCATTTTGTTTTCTCCTTTGCCTTTCGGCACCGATATTTCTTTTCTCGGCCTGAACCGCATCAGCCGCAACGCGTTTCCCACGACGAAAACGGAACTTGCGCTCATCGCAAGGGCGCCGATCATGGGGCTGAGCACGACGCCAACCGCATACAGTACGCCTGCGGCAACGGGAATGCACAGAAGATTATAAATAAACGCCCAGAACAGATTCTCCCTGATATTGCGGACGGTGGCACGGCTCAGATCGTATGCGGCGTTCACCGCACGAAGATCTCCCCCTACCAGCACGACATGAGCGGAGCCGATCGCGACGTCCGTACCGTCGCCCATGGCGATCCCCACATCCGCCTCTTTGAGCGCGGGCGAATCGTTTATGCCGTCGCCGACCATCGCGGTCACGAAATGCTCCCTGCTCTCCCGCACGGCGGCGAGTTTGTCTTCTGGAAGTACTTCGGCGATAACGGTCTCGATACCCGCCTGTCTTGCGATCGCGTTTGCCGCTTCTTTTCCGTCTCCCGTAAGCATGACGGGGCGAATGCCGCGCGCCGCAAATCCGCGCACAGCCTCCGCGCTCCCTTCCTTGATCACGTCAGAAACGGCAAACACCGCGGCGAGCTTTCCCGCGCGGGAAAAATACAGCACCGACTTTCCTTCCGCCGCAAAAGAGGCGGCGCTCTGCGCATCTTCTATCCCCACTCCGCGCTCGGCCATCAACCGCGCGTTCCCGATCAGGCACATTTCTCCGCCGACGAGCGCTTCCGCGCCCCTGCCCGCAAAATATCGGAAATTATCCGTCTGCGGGAATTCGGCGCCCACTTCCTCCGCCCTTGCGATGACGCACGACGCAAGCGGGTGCGCGGAGTTTTTTTCCATCGCGCCCGCATATGCGAGCACTTCTTTCTCGACGGCTCCGCCGAAGAGAACAATATCCGTCACGCGAGGCCTGCCTTCCGTGATCGTCGCCGTTTTATCCAGCAGAACGGCGCGCACATCCTTCATCCTCTGCAGCGCTTCCGCGTCTTTGTACAGGATGCCCAGCGACGCGCCCCGCCCCGTTGCCGCCATGACCGCAACGGGCGTGGCGAGCCCGAGCGCGCACGGACAAGAGATCACGAGCACGCTGACGGACATACTCAGGATCTCGGCGATGCTGACACCGACCGCGCCCGTGCCCCACAGGATCATCCAAACAATAAAAGTAAGGGCGGCGATCCCCAGAACGGCAGGCACAAAAACCGCCGCAACTTTATCCACCGTCTTTTCGATGGGAGCTTTCGACGTGCCCGCACTCCTGACCATTTTGATGATCTTGGAAAGAACGGTATCTTCCCCCACCTTTTCCGCGCGCACGCGCAGAACATCTCCTCTGTTCACGGAAGCGCTGGTCACATAATCGCCCGCGCCGACTTCGACGGGCAGACTCTCTCCCGTGACCGCGGATTTGTCGACAAACGAATCCCCCGAGACAACGACTCCGTCCGCGGGAATGCTTTCTCCCTGCCGTACTATGACGATGTCACCCTTCACGATCTCGGAAAGCTTCACGGTCATCTGCGCACCGCCGCGCTCGACGATCACCGAATCGGGCGCAAGGCTGAGCAGTTTTTCCACCTCTTCGCCCGTCTTGTTTTTGGAACGAGCTTCCAGCCACTTCCCGAGCGTGACGAGCGTGAGCACCATCGCCGCCGATTCAAAAAACAACCCCTTCATCGCGAGCGCGTGCGCATTTTCGGAAAACGGAAGGATGAACATGACGACGACGCTGTAAAGATAAGAAACCGCCGCCCCCAAGCTGACGAGCGTGTCCATGTTCGGCACGCGCTTCAAAAGCGCCCTTATACCGCTCGAAAAGAAGGCGAAATTGATAAAGAGCACGGGCGTCGTCAGAAGCAGCTGCATGAGTGCAAAATTCACCGCGCTCTCATGCGGATCCCAAAAGAAAGGAAGCGGCGCCCCCAGCATATGCGCCATGGTGAAATACATGAGCGGCACGAGAAAACAGAGAGAAAGCAAAAATCTCTTTTTCAGTTTCTTTGCTTCCCTCGCAAAAGAACTCCCTTCGCCGCTCATTTTTCCGTTTCTCTCGCCCATCTTCATCAAAATAGCGTCCGATTTTTTCCCGTGCAGATGCAAAAAGCCTGCTCCTGCGGGCTCGGTCATTTCGCACCCCGACGTACAGGAATGTTCTCTCTCTGCCGCACCGCCCTTTGCAGGCCCGCCCGTTCCGCTCTCCGACGCACCGCTCCCGCGCGACTCCGCTTCATCTCTGTACCCTTGCTCGGCGAGAAAAGCGCCGTAGCCAAGCGCTTCCACCGCCCGCACGATCTCTTCGGCAGTGACGAGAGACTCATCATATTCGGCGACCATGCGCTCGCCCATCAGGCTGACGTCCGCACGCGTCACGCCTTTCATTTTCCGCACGGTTTTCTGAATGCCCGCCGAACACGCCGCACAGGTCATTCCCGTGATCGCAAATACTTTTTCCATCGACACCCTCGTAAAAAACTACTTATATAGTCGCAATTATTATAATATGCCGCAGGAAAAACTGTCAAGGCGAATCGCGCAAAAATCTTACCGAATATACCGCCGTCTTCATGACAAAAACTGTGCAGACCGATGACTTTATCTTCTTTGTGCTCCGTTGAGGACACAAACAGCGTGCCGCTTGTACCCAATGAAATATTACATCCGCCTTCGCCGACTACTCTCGCACCAACTGCTGCCGCGGCATTGTCGTCTGCGCCAGCCATGATCTTCACGCTTTCAGATAATCCTAATTCTTCGGCAACTTCTTTTTTCAGTGTTTCGACAACTTCATAACTTTCATACAGTTTCAAATGCCAATATCGTATTTACTATGCAACACTTTCTTTTCATCTTTCTATCCCTTAAATTTGATAATGTTATTATATCATAAAATTAGAGGAAGTCAATATAACCGGAAAAATCAGCACTTTAAGAACACGTCAAACTGAAAGGGCTTGCGGAAGTTTCCGCAAGCCCTGTTGCTTTATTCTATGTCTGAAAATAAAAAAGTAAATCCGAACCAATCACTCGTAATGAGTAAAAAGTTCGGATTATACCCTTTTGGTGCACCTTCAGGGACTCGAACCCGGGACCCACTGATTAAGAGTCAGTTGCTCTACCAACTGAGCTAAAGGTGCATATTGGTGATCCATCCGCGATTCGAACGCGGGACACCGTGATTAAAAGTCACGTGCTCTGCCAACTGAGCTAATGGACCA
>CALVSU010000059.1 GCA_944359385.1 uncultured Clostridia bacterium
TGTTTGTTTGAATAAAATATAAAAGTCCGCATTGTTTCCGAATAATACGTACATTTTTAACATGAGAATCGTCCACGTGCATGGCACACGGTCTTGCTTTACAAAAAGGACACGGCGTCGATCGACGCCGTGTCCAAAAAAGTTTTATTCTGCAGAACTTCATCGGATCTGTCCAGGGAGAATCTTATCAACCGTTGCTCCGGGTTTGTCCATTCGTCCTGCCCGTTTCATCTTTGGGATCTATTCGATCGGCCTTCCCACAGCGTACTTTCCCGCATGGGACAGCTCCAGCGTAAATTTTTCCGTCTTTTCCGCCGTTCTGACTTCCGCTTCGTATGTGCCGTAAAAGCCGCGGAAGGAAAAACTTTTGCGCACGTTTTTTCCTTCTGCGGATGTTTTCCACTCGTGATTGATCAGCTTGTCCAGCACCCGATACGCGGGCTTTTCGCATAGATCGTATCCCATAAGTCCGCCGCCGTAATAGTTTTCGCCTTCCGCACTTCCCTGTCTGGCAAATGCGGCGTATCCGTCGACAAGGTTCCAATAGTCGATACCTTCCATTCCCGCAACGGAAAACCAAAGACGGTACAATTCTTCGATCACCTCCGCCTGCACCTCTTCGTTTTCTTTTCCCGTGCCGAAATAGCTCGGCACGGTCACTTCGGAGATCTGCATGGGCAACCCGAACTTTCCGAGCGTTTCCAGAACGTCCAGCAGCACGACGGGATCGAGATAACTGTTGAGGATCTCATCTTCCGCAAGCCGCTGTTCGCGGAAAAACAGGTGATATTGCATCCCGAGCGCGTCGATCTTTTTTCCCATTCCCAGCAATTTTTCCGCCTGCATGGTGAACGGGATGCACTTCCCGCCGCGCGGGCGCGCATAGTACCAGATATAATCGCTCGCTTCGTTGAGAAATTTGACGTTGCCCGCAAAATATTTTGCTCCCAGATCCAGCGCAAACTCCTCGTAATCTTCGAACAGCCTTTTTTTGCCGACCGCATACGTCGAGCCCGATTCATTGATGATGTCGAAGGAAGGGATCTGCCCCGCATAGCGCGCGGAGATCTCCGCAAACCGCTTCTCCGTCAGCCGTTTTTTCTCCCTTTCGTCATATTTTTGCAGCCATTCGGGCAAACCGTATGCCCAGAGAAGGCAATGGCCCTTCGGCTCTATGCCGTATTTTTTGCAAAATTCGAGCACCGTATCGGGCGCGGGACGGCGGTATACGGGCTCCGCGTCCTTGCCGAAACGCAACGTCCCTTCCCGCGGTTCGATGCCGTCCCAGTAAAAAGGTACGACCGCAAGATTGAAGAGATCGACAAATTTTTCAATGTATTTCTTCTCTTTTTCCTCACTTTCGAAACAGCCCAGCATAAATGCGTTGCAACCGAATTTAAAAGTATGCCCGACCTGACGAAGAGTGACCGTCTTTTCGGCGTCGTCGGCAAATACGAGCTCAAAATCGCCTTTTCTGTTCTTTTCCGTCCCTTCTGCGATCTTTTTGTCCGCATAGGCGCGGTTTTCGTCAAAATATTTTAATATGGTATTTCTGTCCATAAAAACCTCCTTTTCCATTCACGCCGAAATACAGAAGCGCTTTAAGAGAAAGCGCACCGCTCAGAATACGCACAGGGGTGCAGGCAGAGAAAACGCCCCGCTCTTTCCGCGCATATGACCGTCTTCGAAGGGAAAGACGGTGACCAGATCGTTTTTTTCGTTACAACAGACGAGATGCCCGTCTTCGAAGAAATTAAAATCGCGCGGGCCGTCCCCTCCGCAGTCGGCAGAGCGAAGCACTTTGCCGCTTTGCGCGTCGCAAACATAAATCCTGTTCTCACCGCGCACGGAAACGAAGAGATATTTTTCGTCTTCGCTCAGCCTGATCGCCGCGCCCGTAGCACCCTCCCGCTCCGTCAGCCGCACCGTATCGATATAGCGCGCCCCGTCCTTCTCCCAAGCGAACATACTGACGGAAGGGACGAGCTCGTTGACGGCATAAATGCGGGTACCGTCTGCAGAAAAGAGAATATGACGTATGCCGAAACCGTCCGGGACCTTCGCGCGGCAGACAAGTCCGAGCTCCCTGTCGTACACATACAGACTGTCCGTGCCCAGATCGGTGCATAAGATATAAGCGCCGTCAGGCGAAGGGACCACGCAATGGGTGTGCGGCGCTTCCTGGCGCGATACGTTCGGTCCGTACCCGCAGTGCGCGACTGCCCTTTCGCAGTTTTTTACAATGTTTCCGCTGAGATAATTGACAATATAAATATCATTTCCCGCCGCACAAAGATGGCACGCAACTTTTCCGAGCGTATCTTTGCACGCCGTCGCGTCGGTAAAATCTTCTTTGCAGGAAAAATATCCGCTGTTTTCGGAATTTCGGAAAGGCGCGCGGAGCAGAATGTGCAGTCTTCCGCCGGCACGGATCCCGTACATCGGCCTGTCGCAGGGAAAGCGCTCCAAAACTTGCAACGAGCCCCGTCCGTCCGCAGTACAGCGATAAATGCCGCCGCCTTTATCTTCCCTCTCACAGGATAATATGTACATCTATCCTTCTCTCCTTAAAAGAAAGCGGTAAACCTCCGCGTCGGCAAAAGCCGCATCCCAACAGTTATGGTCGCAGTCGGGCAGAAGGACGAGAGACGCCCTCCCTCCTTCACGGTTGACTGCATCGACCATATGGCGGCTTTCCGAAGGATAAACTGCGGTGTCCTTTTCGCCGTGGAAAGCCTTGATCGGAATATTTTTCAGTTTCGCCGCATTCCAGTACATGCCACCGCCGCAGCAAATGACCGCCGCGGAAAAAAGCGAAGCCCTGCTCATGAGGACCTGCCAGGATGCATAACCGCCCATGCTGACCCCCGCAAGCGAGATCTTCTCCCGATCGACGAACGGAAGCGCCGCAACGGTATCGATCAGCGCAAGCAACTGTTCATAGACATCGAACCACGTTTCCGCCTCGCAAAGAGGCGCCAAAATCAACGCGGGAAAATCATCCGTACTCTCCGCATAACGGAATATCGCCGCAGAATCGAGTGCGCCAAGGTCTGTGCCGCGCGTTCCCGCTCCGTGCAGGTATACGATCAGCGGATAACGGCAAGCCGCGTCGAATGTCCTCGGAAATCTGAGTCTGTATTGCATATAAAATCACCTTAAAACCCATTTTATGCGGTATATTTTTTCTGCATTTCTTAGAATATGCAGGTCACAGCATCGTCTGCGTATCGTTCGGATCGCCGTTTTTTGCCGCTTCATATTCCGAAGACCAGTCAAGATCCCGATATTTTTCCCCGCGCGGATCCGTTTTTATCCAGTTCACCAACATATCCAGCATCTCCTCCGTCCATGTGGCGCGGTCGATCTGCGCAGTCGTAAATTTATTTTGCGCGATCATTTCAAACCCGAAATCGTCTTTTACGTGCGTCTTTGCCGCGCCGTCCACCACTTCCGCGACGAGATGCGCGGGAATAAACAGAACGCCGCCGCCCGCGCCGTAAACAATATCGCCGGGCAGAACGGTCGCCTTCCCGATGCGCGTGATGCCGTTGAAATCCTTCATGATGAATTCGCGGATGGGCGTAGGGTCGATGCCGCGGTAATAGACCTGCACCCCTTCGACCTGTTTCATCTGCTCTACGTCGCGGATGCCGCCCCAGATGACCCCGCCGCCCGTCTTGGTGCGGGTGCGTATCGCCGTCGTAAGGTTCCCTCCGAGAAAAGTTCCCTTATAAATTTTATCATACATATCGACGACAGCCACATCGCCATCGGTAAGGCTGTCTATGACCCACTGGTTGTAATTTCCCTTGCGGCCCTCTTCCTTTCCGACGCCGAACATCACGTCATGCAGATCGGGGCGGGAGGGAACAAAGGTCGCCGTCACCGCCCTGCCGATGAGCTTGCGCCCGTCGTCATGCAGTGCTTTCAGGTCTCCCTCGAATTGCGTCTCATAGCCTTTGAGAAAAATCGGCTTCCAAAGTTCTTCCAGCGTCATCTTGCGCATTTCCGTCAGATATTTATCCGGAACGCGCGGCCTACCGTCAGGAAAACGCTCGCCCTTCCACAGCGGCGTCAGCGCTATAATATCTTCTCTGCGTGCAAATCCCATCATATTCCGCCTCCTCAGAGTCCCATTCCGCCGTCTACGGAAACATCCGCCCCCGTGATATATGCGCCTTCCTTTCCGCACAGAAAGAGCACCGCCGCGGCGCATTCTTCGGGCGTTCCCAAACGCCCGAGCGGAATTTTGTCTTCCACCGCCCTGCGGCGCGCCTTGTCGCAAAGCACGTCCGCGTTGCGGGGCGTTTCGATCGCGCCCGGCGACACATTGTTGACGGTCACGCCGAAAGGCGCACATTCTTTCGCCAGATTTTTCACGAGCCGCATCACGGCACATTTTGTCGCCGCATAAACGGAAAGTTCGTCGTGGCACCGCCGTTGGTTCACGCTGCCCAGCGTGACGATCCTGCCGAACCCCCTTTCCTTCATTGCGGGATAATATGCCTGCATCAGAAAAATCGTACTTTTGATGTTGACGGCAAGCTGTCTGTCCACCGCTTCCTCCGTGATCTCCTCCCAGCGCTGTTTGTACTGTACGCTCGCATTGAGCACAAGACAGTCCGCCGCGCCCGTCTTTGCATAAAGCCCGCCCACTTCCCGCATATCGGAAAGATCCGCCGTCACCGCCAGCGCCGCGCCGATCTCCGCACGGACACGCTCCGCTTTCGCCTTGTCTTTGCTGCAATGCACGATCACTTCATCGCCCTGCCTGACGAATGCCGCCGCGATCGCCTTTCCGATCCCCTGCGTTGAACCCGTAACCAGTACTTTCATACCCGAAAACTCCTTACGACCATTCACGGTCATTCGCCCATTCGCCGTCCCACGCGGACGTATCTTCAAAATATCCGCTTCGCTCTTTATGCAGATATTTTTTTACCGTCGCCTCGTCGATATCTTCGATCCCGAGCCCCGGAGAATCGGGTACGCGCACAAATCCGTCTTTGATGAGCGGATCGGGCAATCCCTTAGCCAGTTTGAACCATTCAGGATGATCCGCAGAATGAAATTCAACCGCCAGCACGTTCTTCATGGACGCCGCTATATGCACCGCAGCCATGAACGCGACGGGAGATTCCGCCATATGGATCGCCGCCGTCACGCCGTACTTTTCACACATACATTCCAGCTTCTTCATTTCGCCTGCACCGCCTACGGTCAGAACGTCGGGATGCACAACGGAGACCGCACGGCTTTGCATGAGAGGCGCAAAGTTCTCCGCAAGATAAATATCTTCCCCCGTGCAAAGAGGAACGGAAACCCTGTCCGAAATCTTTTTATAAATGTTCGTCTGCATCCACGGCGCGACGTCTTCCAGCCATGCAATGTTATATTTTTCCAGCCTCTGCGCGAGCGCGATCACGCTCCCTTCGCTCACGTGCCCGACATGATCGATCGCAAGCGGGATTTCATATCCGATCACGTCGCGAACCTCTTTGACGTAATTTTCAAGATAATCCAGCCCTTTCTGCGTGAAAGAAATGCCCGTCGCATAATGAGGCACGGTGAAAACGTCATAATTTTTGCCGTACATCAGCGATCTGTCTATGGAGCCGCTTTGATGCGTGATCGCCTTCATGTTATATTTTTTCATCTCTTCGAGAGCTCCCGCCGGCGCGTTCAGAGCACCATCCACATCCAGCAGAAGATCCATGCCGAGATCCATCTTCAAAAACGTAAACCCGCTGTCCATACGCTTTTTCAGCGCGATGCCCATGTCCCGCCCCGTGTGTTTTCCTTCCACATCCGTGTCGCAGTACACGCGGACTTTGTCTCTGTATTTTCCTCCGAGAAGCTGATACAGCGGAATACCGTAATATTTGCCCACGATGTCCCAAAGCGCGATCTCGATGCCCGAAACGCCGCCTCCCTGACGGGAATGCCCGCCGAATTGACGGATCCGATTGAAAAGTTTGCTCACGTTCAGCGGATTTTCTCCGACGATGCGGCTTTTGAGCATGAGCGCATACGTCGCCGACGACGCATCACGCACTTCACCCAGCCCGACGATCCCCCGATCCGTATAGATTTTCAGTATAATACAATGTTTGGGCAATCCGTCGATCTCCGCAACGCGCAGATCTGTGATTTTAATTGAAGAATGTTCCATAACTTTCCCCGCCGTATGATTTTAAATAGTTTTTTTCGCATTCTGTTTGACTGTAAAGCGGTTCTATTATATAATACCTTTGCGGTCAATTCAACAACTATCTTTCGAAATTTACAAACTATCTTACGATTTTAAGAGGTAAACCGCCTTGCAGAAGATCATCGGAACACTCGTAAACAAATTCAATGCTCCCGTATGCAGAATGTTTATTTCTGCCGCCGACCCACGCGCCGACAGTTACAGGGTTCACAAGCACATCGAATTCGAAATTTCTCTCGTTTTGGAAGGAAACGGAATCTACGACACAAAATCAGGTACTTACGACATCCGCCCCGGAGATATTTTTATCTATTCCACGAACGAATACCACTGCATCACCGATATTTTCCCCGAAAACGCGGAAAAAGGCATGACCCTTCTCAATCTGCACTTTCTGCCCACTTTCGTATGGAGCACGGGAAACGACTACCTCACCAACAACTATCTGAAAATATTTTTTAACCGCAACAAAAATTTCACGAACAGACTGGACAGAGACAACCCCGCAGCAAAAAAGATCGCCGAACAGATGCTCTCCGTAAAATATGAGTTTGAAAAGAAAGACTTCGATCACGACGTTCTCATCAAAACTTTGATCGTACAGCTGATGATCGCCATACACCGCAATTTCGGGATTACCGACGAAAATATTTCATTCATGCCCAATCAACTGTGCGAACGCATGGAATCCGCGCTGAATTTTATCGACAAAAATTATTGTTCCGACCTCTCCCTTGCGGACATCGCCGCCCGCGCTTTCATCTCCAAAACCTACTTCTGTGCCATGTTCAAGGACATGAACGGTCTCACGCCATGGGAGTATATCAATATCAAACGCATCAACAAAGCCGTCGACCTGCTCCGCTCCACCGAACTGCCGATCATGACCGTCGCACTGCAATGCGGCTACAACAACACCGCAAACTTCAACAAAATCTTCAAACAAATCACAGGCTCCACTCCGCGGAACATCCGCGCGGAAAGCAGAGGTTCTCACTGAAGATCCTGTGCGACTTATCTGCACCATGGCTCCCTCTGCGAAGCTCTCTTTTATTGTGCTTACAACTAGAAAATTACTTTTCCGTTTTATCCGCTTACCCGTCCTGGTTTTCAAAAATTTTGTTTACTCTCAATGATCCTCATTTCAATCTGAACGTAAATGAACTAGCCGAATTGACCTCTTGCAGCTATTCGAGGCTTTCCAGGATCTTTAAAAAACTTATGGGGATCGGTATCGTTGACTATACGAGAAAGATAAAGATGGATTATGCTGCCGAACTTTTAAAAACAACCAATAAATCTGTAACGGAGATCGTGATCGAACTGAATTACAGCAGCATCAGTTACTTTAATCATACGTTCAAAAATATTTTCGGCATGACCCCCAGCCAAATGCGGCGCACATCAAATCAATGAACAACTTTTGCTCCCTTGTTTGTCTTTTTAATGCAAAAAATCATGCGTAGTTTTTAACCTTCGCATGATTTTTTATTTTTACCGCAAAACTTCAAAAGACCTCGGTAAAACCGAGGTCTTTTGAGACAATCTCTTTCCAGCGCCTTATGATGGCCCGCCTTGACAGAAAAATTTCCGTCATTTTTTTGAACAGTTTCAAACTGATGTTGCATGTTTTCTGTGGGATTGTCTCCTTCCCGCATCTTGCTTCCATGTTGTTTTCGAATTCTGCACGTCGTCTTTAGTTTTTACAGTTTATCAAAAAAACGCAAATAGTCAATATCAATTCGATAATCTTCTCTTGGCAGTACAAACAACTGTCGTTTCCTTCTACCCCTTAGAAATATCAAAACGAAAAACTAAATAATTACAAATACCGCGTTCTCATTGGCCGTCGATACATCTCGTCCAATGAGTATTGTTTCACAATCTGTCTGCCGAACCAAAGGACGGGTCGCCCTTTACGATAATATAACCATACGAATGCAAAATGATCTTGCCATCAGATACCAATGCGTTGTTGTCGGCAAGGATGATTTCAGGCTCCGAGGCGGAAATCATCACCTCTTGCTTAGAGAAGTTTCCCACAAAACTTATCGTCTCATCATCCGTTACACGCTGAAAAGCCAAGACAAAATCGTTTTTTATCTGCAACCATTTCGTATCTCCATAGGCAAATACAGGCATATTCTCGCGCAATCCGTTGAGCTTTTTGATCACCTCTTTGCGGCGTTCTACATCTGGTCCGATAACTGTCCTGTCCGTCGCATTAAATACACCGGAATGAAAACGGTTAGCAAACATCGATATACGCGTCTTGTCTGCCAACTCATTGCCGCAGTAAACCATCGGAATGCCGTCAATAGCGTAGTTGAGTGCCAGGATCAATTCCATGGCATCATTTCCGTAGTGCGCTTCGATTCGATACGGCCAGTCGGTCACGGTGTCGTGATTGTCCATATCCCGTAACAAAAACTTTCCGGCAGGCGTCAGTTCGCGCAGAGCCATGTGCTTACGCATAACCTCAGACGAGGTTATGTCGCCGCTCAAAATTGCAAATATGCTTGCGTGCCAATCAAAGCAGTAGTTGGCATCAAATACGTCAAGATATTCCGCCTTTGTTCCCTCATTGATCATAATAGCGTCTGATTTGATTGCGCGTATGCGGCGCCTGCCTTCCCTCCAAAAATCAAGAGGTACACCGTCTCCTACGTCGCACCGAAAACCGTCCGCATCGATCACGCCTATGTAATACGTCATATTACAATACAAATATTCTCGCAATCCCTCGTTATCATAATTTAAATAGGGAAAATTCCAGTCGGTAAGCTTGTTGCTGCCATCCGCATTTTGAGCTGCAAATTCGGGATGGAGTTTTAAAATATCCGCGTTTGGCCCGATATGCAAGTAGACCAGATCCAAAATCACCTTCATGCCCAACGAATGACCGGTGGCGACAAATCGCTTCAGATCGTCCATCGTCCCGTACTCGCTGTCAATTTCAAAATAATCGTTCATTCTATAGGGATTTTTGGGATTTTCGGTATCAGAGGCCTTCTGCCGCGCACTCCAAAAACTTCTATCATCGTCGTCATCTTCTTTAAAGACGGGGCATAGATAAATGATTTTAAATCCTAATTTTTTAAGGTCGGGCAAAGCTTCTGTGACCGCGTTGATAGTTCCTCGCTGACAAAAAGTTCGCGGATTAATCTGATAGATTGAAGATGTGGTCAGCCAATGAGCCGAATCTGAAATCATATTGTTTACTCCTTATTTTAAGAGATTATAGCATGCGTACAGGTTAATTACAACTGTTTTTTTGATAATGAAGGTTGATTTTTCGAAACGAATTACATATGCGTCATGATAGACTTATATGCGAAAAAGATGATTGCGCATAAAATATCCAAGCACAACATTACGCAGCTTACAAAAGCGACCGCAAAAGTAGCTTATGAATTAAGGAAACCCACTGAAACCTTACTTTTCCACAGCAAGCAAGGAAGCAATTATACTTCGACCGAATTCAGAAAACATCTGAAAAGTATCAATATCACGCAATCATTTTCAAACCCGGGAATGCCTTATAACAATTCCGTTATGGAATCGGTTTTCGGAAGTTTTAAGCGCGAGGCATTATACTACTATCGTTTCAAGACAGAAAAGAATTTTTTCGAGGGGTCGATGCGTATATGGCATTCTACAATAACAAACGACCGCATTCTGTTCTTATGAACCAGACACCTGCCAAGTTTGAATATAAATATTTCAATCTATATAAGGGAAATTTCGATTCCAAACTGAACAGTTGTAGTTCAAAAACAAAAAGGTTCTAAAAATAGAATTGAATTTCAAAAAACCAAAATGATATATTAACTTTGCGATAAATTCATCCGCAAATGAAGAAGAAATAATACTGATA
>CALVSU010000060.1 GCA_944359385.1 uncultured Clostridia bacterium
CCTTCTTCCTTCGTCAGAACGTACACCTGAGCTTCGAACTCGGTGTGCGGATGAATGGAACCGGGTTTCGCGATAACCTGGCCTTTTTCGATGTCCTTACGATCGATACCGCGGAGCAGAGCACCGACGTTGTCGCCGGCCATCGCTTCGTCGAGCATCTTGCGGAACATTTCCAGACCCGTGATAACCGTCGAACGGGGCTTCTCGATAAGACCGACGATTTCAGCGGGATCGCCGACTTTCGCCACGCCGCGCTCAACACGGCCCGTAGCAACGGTGCCGCGGCCGGAAATCGTGAACACGTCTTCGACAGGGAGCAGGAAGGGTTTATCATCTTCACGGACAGGATCGGGAATATAGGCGTCGATCGCATCCATGAGGTCGAGAACGCATTTGCATTCGGGAGCCGCGAGGATGTCCGCATCGGAAGCGCCGCTCGTCGCTTTTTCAAGCGCTTTGAGCGCGGAACCCTTGATGATGGGCGTCTTGTCGCCGGGGAAGCCGTACTTGGAAAGAAGGTCACGGATCTCCTCTTCAACGAGCTCGAGGAGTTCGGGATCGTCTACCTGATCGGTCTTGTTCATGAAGACGACAATATAAGGAACGCCGACCTGACGAGCGAGCAGGATGTGCTCACGGGTCTGGGGCATAGGACCGTCGGTCGCAGCAACGACGAGGATCGCGCCGTCCATCTGCGCAGCGCCGGTGATCATGTTCTTGACGTAGTCAGCGTGTCCCGGGCAGTCAACGTGCGCATAGTGACGTTTGTCCGTCTGATATTCGACGTGCGCGGTGTTGATCGTGATACCACGAGCTTTTTCTTCCGGCGCTTTGTCGATTTCGTCGTATTTCATCTTAGCAGCCTGACCTTTGGCAGCCATAACCATCGTGATAGCTGCGGTCAGAGTCGTTTTGCCGTGGTCAACGTGGCCGATCGTGCCGACGTTAACGTGGGGTTTGCTTCTGTCGAATTTAGCCTTAGCCATTTTCTTTCCTCCAAAAAAATTATATTTTTAATGATAACTTGTGCGCCGAAGACTCCGGCATTTGCAGCTATCTATCATTACTGAAATGAAGAAGCTTATACAAGCAGTTATAATTATAACTTAAATTGAAAATAATATCAATCTTTTTGCGACTTCTTTTGAAAAAATTTTCAAAATCCGCCGATTATTCCGCCTTTTTACCGCGCTCGCCGATGATCTTCTCGGAGATGGATCTCGGGACTTCGCTGTAATGGGAGAACTGCATCGTGAACTGGCCCCTTCCCTGCGTGCGGGAACGAAGGTCGGTCGCATAGCCGAACATTTCCGAAAGCGGGATGGTCGCGTCGATGACCTTGACGCCGTTTCTGTCTTCCGTGCCCGTAATGGTGCCGCGGCGGGAAGAAACGTTGCCCATGAGGTCGCCGAAGTAATCTTCGGGCGTGACGATCTCGACCTTCATCATCGGCTCGAGAAGGACGGGGTTCGCCCTCTTCAGACCATCCTTAAAGCCCATGGAGCCAGCGATCTTGAACGCCATTTCGGAGGAGTCGACTTCGTGATAGCTTCCGTCGTACACGACGGCGCGGAAGTCCACTACTTCGTAGCCTGCGAGGAAGCCGTTTTTCGCCGCTTCCTGGATACCTTTGTCGATCGCGGGGATATATTCCTTCGGAATGGATCCGCCGACCGTTTCGTCGACGAATTCATAGCCTTCGCCGGGTTCGCGGGGTTCGAGACGCAGTTTGCAGTGACCGTACTGGCCTTTACCGCCCGACTGACGGACGTATTTGCCTTCCGCGTCCACCGCTTTCCTGAACGTTTCGCGGTACGCGACCTGCGGCTTACCGACGTTCGCTTCCACTTTGAATTCGCGCAGCAACCTGTCGACGATGATCTCAAGGTGCAGCTCGCCCATGCCGGCGATGATCGTCTGTCCCGTTTCGTTATCGGTATACGTCTTGAACGTAGGATCCTCTTCCGCCAGTTTGATGAGCGCCATCGTCATCTTTTCCTGACCGGCCTTAGTCTTGGGCTCGATGGCAACTTTGATGACGGGTTCGGGGAATTCCATCTGCTCAAGGACGATGGGATATTTTTCGTCGCAGAGAGTGTCGCCCGTGGTCGTCTCTTTGAGTCCCACGATCGCACAGATATCGCCCGAATAGATCATGGGGATCTCTTCGCGGTGATTTGCGTGCATCTGGACGAGACGCCCGATACGCTCTTTCTTCTGCTTGGTGCTGTTGTAGACGTAGGAACCCGCTTCCAGAACGCCCGAATATGCGCGGAAGAATGCGAGCTTGCCGACAAACGGGTCAGCCGCGATCTTGAACGCAAGGCCTGCAAACGGTTCGTCATCGGAAGTCTTTCTCTCCTCTTCCGCGCCCGTGTTGGGGTTGACGCCCTTGACGTGATCGACGTCGAGCGGCGAAGGGAGATAATCGATGATCGCGTCCAGAAGGAACTGAACGCCCTTGTTCTTATAGCTGGAACCGCACAAAACGGGCGTGACCGACATGGAAATAGTCGCTTTGCGCAGACCTTTTTTGAGGTCCTCGACGGACAGATCTCCGTCTTCAAAGAACTTTTCCATCAGCTCGTCGTCCTGTTCGGCGACGGCTTCCACGAGTTCGGCGCGGTATTTCTTTGCTTCCTCCATCATGTCGGCGGGGATCTCCGTCTTCTCGAACTCTTTGCCGAGGTCATCTTTATAGATCTCCGCGTTCATATTGACGAGGTCGACGATGCCTTTGAAGGTCTCTTCCTTGCCGATGGGGAGCTGGATGCGGATGGCGCGCGTACCCAAACGTTCGCGCATCATCTTGACGGCGTTGTCGAAATTCGCGCCGTTGATATCCATTTTGTTGACGTATGCGATACGGGGAACTTTATACTTGTCCGCCTGACGCCAGACGGTCTCCGACTGCGGTTCGACGCCGCCCTTCGCGCAGAAAGTCGCGACCGCGCCGTCGAGAACGCGCAGAGAGCGCTCCACTTCGACGGTGAAGTCGACGTGTCCCGGGGTATCGATAATATTGATCCTGTGGCCTTTCCATGTACAGGTCGTCGCGGCGGACGTGATCGTGATGCCGCGCTCCTGCTCCTGAACCATCCAGTCCATCGTGGCGGCGCCTTCGTGCGTTTCGCCGAGCTTGTGCGTTTTACCCGTATAGAAAAGGATCCTTTCGGTGGTCGTGGTCTTACCGGCATCGATGTGCGCCATGATGCCGATATTCCTCGTTACATCGAGAGCAAATTGTCTGGGCATATTCTATACTCCTTGATTAAAACCTGAAATGCGCGAACGCCTTGTTCGCCTCCGCCATTCTGTGCGTATCTTCCTTTTTCTTGACAGAGCCGCCCGTGTTGTTGAACGCGTCCATGAGCTCTGCGGCGAGCTTTTTGGACATTTCGCGCTCGCTCCTCTTTCTCGTGTTGATGACGATCCAGCGGATCGCGAGGGTCTGACGTCTTTCGGGTCTGATCTCGATCGGGACCTGATAGTTCGCACCGCCGACGCGGCGTGCCTTGACTTCCAATACAGGCATGACGTTTGCCATCGCCTGGTTGAAGACTTCCAAAGGCTCCTGACCCAACTTTTCTTTGATCATATCGAACGCATCGTAAACGATCTTCTGCGCCGTTGCCTTGTTGCCGTCGAGCATGATCTGGTTGATGAGTTTCGCCACGACCTTGCTGCCGTACATAGGATCGGGCAGTACGTCTCTTTTCGGTACATTGCCTCTTCTGGGCATTTTTTTATCCTCCTTTAAATTTAAATTTGTTCACAAATTATTACGAAAAGAGTTCGTAATAATTTCGTGATTTTTAGGGAAACCCCAACGTCCGCCGATATAAAATCGGCTCCCGTTCGGAGTTTTCCTCTTCGGCGCCTTCTAAGGGCTCTCCTAATATAAATGCGCCGAATTCACCTTCCCTGCCAAAGGCCGCTCATCGCGGCAAATTGGGGGCTTGTTGCCAAAAACGCGGTTTTGGCAAACGCCTTTTATTTTTAGGAAAGGACTTGTTCACGAAAAAATATTTGTGCTGGCAAATATTTTTTCCGTGAGTTTGAGAAAGATACCGCCGCACGCCTTACGGCTGCCGGCGTTTTCTCTCTCTTTGCGAACAGATTTGTAAGGGTTGCCCCTCAGTACAGCTATCGCTTGCCTTTTTACTCCCATAAAGGGAGTGTGCAGGCGCCGCCTGCCGCGCGCATCAGCGCGCCAAAGGTAGCGAACCTTCTGCCTTGCGGCATACTGCCTACTTTGCATCGGGCATATTGAAAATATATTCCGACAAGTAGGTGCTTTTTTGCGGGATATACCCGCTCTGCTCTTCCTTAAAATAATAAAGTGCTTTGCGCGGAAATTTCCGCTTACCGTCCCCGATTATTTAGGACGTTTTGCGCCGTATTTGGAACGAGCCTGTTTTCTCTTCGCAACGCCTGCGGTATCCAATGCGCCGCGAATGATGTGATAACGAACGCCGGGGAGATCGCGCACCCTGCCGCCGCGGATCAGAACGGAGCTGTGCTCGTTAAGATTGTGGCCTTCGCCGGGGATGTACACGGTACCTTCCTGCTTGTTCGTCAAGCGGACTCTTGCGATCTTGCGGAGCGCCGAGTTCGGCTTTTTCGGGGAAGTCGTGGAAACGGAAAGGCATACGCCCCTCTTCTGCGGGCACTGCGCCATGATAGGCGTTTTGCTCTTTTCGACACGTTTTTCCCTGCCGTGCTTGATGAGCTGGTTGATTGTAGGCATTTTTTTACCTCCTTGTAAGAATGGAATATATTTTCAATAAATTGCCCTTACGCAATTTAAAGAAAGCTGTTTTCATCCGCCTGAGCAGGCGCGTTTGTCCGCGCGGACAAGCGTTTTTCCCTGCATCGGCAGAAGTTTTCCGCCCGTGCGGGCATACGATTTTGGGCGCAAAAAAACAGTGCGCCCCATAGTCGCAGTGTTCATTTTAGCATTTTGCAAAAATTTTGTCAATGATTTGAAACAAAATTCATGCCGCCGCGCGCAAAAATCTTTGCGCGCGGCGGCATAAACGACACCCGTTCTCTTTTTTCGGCAGAATTTGCCGTCATATACACACGCGGTGCGCGTTGCCCATGTCTTCCCGCCCTAAAAATGTTATTATCTCACCACTTGCATGAATGCGTTTCTCCCGTCACAACAGGCAAACAATAAATTTGCTTTATTTACAGAGCCCGATCAAATTTACCGTCGGCATCATTCGAATCTGTATATATGCCGAACCCCCGAGGGATACCCTATGCAACCCAACTTGGTCAAAGTTCCTGCTTTTTCATCCAATTTAAAAAGCAAATAACATACAGCTCCTGTAGTAAGAAAACCATCGGGTTTCCAACTTACATAGATCATCAAATAAAGTTCATCATTAAAACAACAACTATTACTTATAGCCAAGCCATCAATGACCCGAAGTTCAACGATCTCCCGTAAATTATCATTTTTTTTAATCAACCAATTTTCTTTCATATCCAAAATTGTATTGCCATTCGCATCAGCAATTCGCCCCCCACCGTCATAGGAATGGGATTCATAATAACAATTCTCTTTAAGATATTTTGCCCAATAACCTGCTTCAAACTTTTCCTCGGAAACCAACTCCCCCGTAGAGAGATCCATCCAAACATAATCTCCCCCAAATATTTTGATTTTGGCAATACCGTTATAGATCGCCGTAATTTGAGTGCAATATTGATCCAAAGGAAAATCCGCAAACGCCCTGCCCTGCTGACTGATCACCCCGTAAAAAGACGAATTTACGCCTTCCTGATCTGTTTGCATTTCAGAATACAGAACATATCCTTCCGACGGCATTTGAAAATTCCAGTTCTCGCCGCCCACAGCGGAAACAATGCTTCCGTCAGAAGCATCAACGATCGACACTTCGTTTTCCGAACAAACCATAAAAGCGCCGTCGTCACAGGAAACCAAATAAACATTTTTCTGACAATCGGGGTAATATAACACAACAAAAGTCTCTAGTGTTTCTAAACAAACCGCAATAAAATATCGGTCTTTTATCTGTCGGTCTTCCCCGTCTCTAAAGGACGCTTCAAAAGAAAAGCACCCCATATCTTCTGCATACTCGGCTCCTTTATAAAATATATATTCGTATTCTACGCCCATTTGAAGTCCGTATTGAGAAAGTGTCTTTCGCGCGATCTCTTCAAGATCACCTTTACGTGTTCCGCCTTGATATAAAATATTGTCGTAATTCACCCAAAAGTAAGACTCCGCTCCCTCATCGCAAACATCGACAATTTCATAAAAGCGCTGCCATGCCAGCTTATCTTTTTTTTCCGATATCTCGCACGATCTCATCAAAAAAAACGGAAAGAAAATTATTAAAACAATCACTAATATCCAAAGCGTGAGCGCCGTAATCGCCAATCTTTTCATGACCCCCCTCGCATGACTAAAAACAATGACAGTATATCATCCCCGATCCGGATTGTCAACCGACAGGCGGAAAATAGAAGACGCGGTCAAGATCATAGCTTACATACAGACAAAACCGCAGTCTCAAGCACGGACAAATCGCACTTCCTGCGCGGACAAGATCATAGTTTTGCATGCAGACAAAATCGTTCTCCGTGCAGACAAAACCGTGATCCACCCGTGCAAAACGCCCCTGCCGAAAAAACCGCCAAAACGACAAATCCCCCGCACACCGTGAACGGTGTGCGGGGGATTTTTATCTGTTTTGTGCGCCTGCAATTTTCGGTTTTGCGGACGCGTCATTCCGACGTCTCAGACGGCGCGCGCATCAGAGCGCTTTCTCGTCCTTTTCGTCCTCTTCCACGAGCGGATCGCTCTCGCGGTGACCGGCGACGAGCTGCGGGCTCATGTTCTTGTAATCGCGCACGCCCGTTCCTGCGGGGATCAGCTTGCCGATAATGACGTTCTCTTTGAGACCGATAAGCGGGTCGACCTTGTTCTTGATCGCGGCTTCCGTCAGCACGCGCGCCGTTTCCTGGAAGGACGCGGCGGACAGGAAGGAATCGGTAGAGAGCGCGGCCTTGGTGATGCCGAGAAGCACGCGTTTTGCCGTTGCGGGCCTGCCGCCCTTTTCGAGCGCTTTGAGGTTCTCGTCTTCGAACGTGAACATATCCACCAGTTCGCCGGGGAGCATACCCGTGTCGCCGCAGTTCTCGATGCGTACCTTTCTCATCATCTGGCGGACAATGATCTCGACGTGTTTGTCGTTGATGTCAACGCCCTGCGAGCGGTAAACGGACTGCACTTCGTGCAGAATGTAGTCCTGCACGCCCTTGACGCCCTGGATGCGGAGGATATCCTGCGGGTTGACGGAACCGCCGTTGAGCTGAACGCCCGGCTCCACTTTGTCGCCCGTCCTGACTTTGAGTTCCGCATTGAAAGGAAGGACATATTCTTTCTTCTCCGCGCCCGTAAATTCGTCGCGGATGACGATGTGTTTCTGATTATCCTGTTCGGAGACGTACACGATGCCGCCCACCTCGGTGAGAGTCGCGACGCCCTTCGGTTTTCTCGCTTCAAAGAGTTCTTCGACACGGGGAAGACCTTGCGTGATGTCGCCCGTAGCCGCGATACCGCCCGTATGGAATGTTCTCATCGTGAGCTGGGTACCCGGTTCGCCGATGGACTGCGCCGCGATGACGCCGACCGCTTCGCCCACCTGGATGGGATGATCGGTCGCCATGTTCTTGCCGTAGCACTTCGCGCACACGCCGTGACGGGAGGTGCAGGTGAACACACTGCGGATAGACACTTCGGTGATACCCGCCTTGACGATGGCTTTCGCCATATCTTCGGTGATCATCTCGTTGACGGGGACCATGACTTCGCCCGTCTTGGGATTGATGACGTCTTCGGAGACGAATCTGCCCGCGAGCCTGTCTTCGAGGTTCTCGATCACGTCGCCGTTGGCGCCCGTGATCGCGGTGATCTTCATGCCGCGGGGTTTTCTGCCCGCACAGCAGTCGTCTTCGCGCACGATGACGTCCTGCGAAACATCGACGAGGCGGCGGGTAAGATAACCGGAGTCCGCCGTTTTAAGCGCCGTGTCTGCGAGACCTTTGCGGCCGCCGTGGGAAGAAATGAAGTATTCGAGAACGGTCAGCCCTTCACGGAAGCAGGACTTGACGGGGATCTCGATCATTTTGCCTTGCGGGTTGACCATGAGGCCGCGCATACCCGCGAGCTGTTTGATCTGGTCGATGGAGCCGCGGGCACCCGAATTCGCCATCATCCAGATGGGGTTGAACTTGTCGAGTCCCTTTTTCAGCTCTGCCGTAACGGCGTCCGTCGTGTCTTTCCAGACGTTGACGACAGCGTTGTAGCGTTCTTCGTCTTTGAGAAGTCCGCGCGCGAATTTCTTTTCGATCGTTTCGACTTTGTGCTCCGCTTCGGCGATGAGAGGTTTTTTCGCATCGGGGATGTGCATATCGAAGACGGACGTCGTGATCGCGCCGATCGTCGAATATTTATAGCCGAGCGCCTTGATCTTGTCGAGCACGTCCGCCGCCTTGGGAGCGCCGCCCGTCTTGAAGCAGCGGTCGACGATCTTGGAGATCATCTTTTTGCCGACGGGTTCGTCTTCCTGTTCCTGGCGGACGGTCTTGCCGTCCACGACCGCCTCATACCTGTCTTTCAGGAGAGAGAGATCGCACTTGTTGCTGCCGCCGATCTCGTATTTGAGGTAGTCCTCTTTCTTGTTTCTCGAAACGAAGCCGAGATCCTGCGGGATAGCGCCGTTATAGATGATGCGGCCGACCGTCGTCTTGACCCTGCCCGTGACTTCCGTTTCGGGGTTGCCGTTCTCGTCGAAGAACTTACCTTCGGGGAGCGCAACGGTGCGTTTGACGTAGATCTCGTCCTGCAGGGTGATCGCCTTGGTCTGGTACGCCATGATCGCCTCGTCCTCGGAAGTGTACAGAGGCGCGCGGTACTGTTCGGCGCCTTCCGTTCCTTCGGGAACTTCGTTGTGATGCTCGTCGTACCACTTATCTTCGTAACGCTTGATGATGGTGAGGTAATAGGCGCCGAGGACCATGTCCTGCGTGGGCGTCATGACGGGTTTGCCGTCGGAGAGTTTGAGGATGTTGTTCGCCGAGAGCATGAGGAAGCGCGCTTCCGCCTGCGCCTCGATGGACAGAGGGACGTGCACCGCCATCTGGTCGCCGTCGAAGTCGGCGTTGAACGCGCCGCAGACGAGCGGATGGATCTTGATCGCCCTGCCCTCGATGAGCACGGGTTCGAACGCCTGAATGGACAGGCGGTGCAGCGTCGGAGCGCGGTTCAGAAGGACGGGATGCTCTTTGATGACCCCTTCCAGCACGTCCCAGACGGCGGGTTTCGCCTTCTCGACGGCACGCTTCGCGCTCTTGATGTTATGGCACTGGCCGCTCTCGACCAGTTTTTTCATGATGAACGGCTTGAAAAGCTCGATCGCCATTTCCTTCGGCAGACCGCACTGATAAATTTTCAGTTCGGGGCCGACGACGATGACCGAACGTCCGGAATAGTCGACGCGTTTGCCGAGCAGATTCTGACGGAAACGTCCCTGCTTGCCGCGCAAGAGCCCCGACAGCGATTTGAGTTCACGGTTGGAAGGTCCCGAGATCGCCTTGCCCCTTCTGCCGTTGTCGATGAGGGCGTCCACCGCTTCCTGCAGCATACGCTTCTCGTTGCGGACGATGATGTCGGGCGCGCCAAGCTCTTTGAGCTTCTTGAGGCGGTTGTTGCGGTTGATGACCCTGCGGTAGAGGTCGTTGAGGTCGGAGGTGGCGAACCTGCCGCCGTCGAGCTGCACCATGGGGCGCAGTTCGGGGGGAAGGACGGGCAGCACATCCAGAATCATCCATTCGGGACGGTTGCCGCTCTTTCTGAACGCCTCGACGATTTCCAGCCTCTTGACGGCACGCAGTCTCTTCTGACCCGTGCTGTTGGCGATGATGCCCTTGAGTTCCGCACTGTCCTTTTCGAGGT
>CALVSU010000061.1 GCA_944359385.1 uncultured Clostridia bacterium
CCCTTCTCTTTGCGGAGGGGGAAGTGCTCGAAAAGAGCGCGCACGTCACGGTCAGGGAGGGCGCGTTCGTCTATACCGTGAAGATCGCGTACCGCCTCGTTGCATCGGTGAACATGGGGTGAAGACGGTATTTGCGGGCAAGCCGCGCATGGGCGATCTGTGCGCCGCGAACGAAAATTTTGCGTTTTACGCGTCGCGGGCGAAGGCGGGACGTCGCTGTTTGCATAGTCGGTCTGCCGCGAACGGGTACTCTGCGCATTGTATGCCGCGTGCGAAGACGGTGCGGAAGTGAGAACGAAGTCAGAGAAAAACGGAGGAAATTCATACGGAAAGCCATAAGATCCTGTTCGATGCGGGCAGCCTCGAACATCTGCAAAAGCTCGTAGGGTCATACGACGAAAATATAGACGTGATCGCCAAGGAACTGGGCGTGAGCGTGACCGTGGACGGGGTGAGCCTGAAAATCACGGGCGAAGAGAGCGCGGCGGAGACGGCGCGGCGCGTCTTTGACGGGCTTCTCATCCTCATCCGCGCGGGCGAAACGGTGGACAAGACCCGTCTTGCCTATTGCATCGAACTTGCAAAAGAGGGCAATGCCGACGCGATCGGGCAGATCGTGAGCGGGGTCATTGCGGTGACTTCGCGCGGCAAGCAGATCAAATGCAAGACGGTGGGGCAGAAGAAATATATCGACGCGATCAAGAAGAACACCGTCGTGTTCGGCATCGGGCCCGCGGGGACGGGCAAGACGTATCTCGCCGTCTGCGCGGCGGTCAGCGCGTTCAAAGGGAAAGAGGTGGAGAAGATCATTCTCACCCGTCCCGCCGTGGAAGCGGGCGAGAAGCTGGGCTTTCTTCCCGGAGACCTGCAGACGAAGGTGGACCCGTACCTGCGCCCGCTGTACGACGCGCTGCAGGAGCTGTTCGGCATGGAGAATTATATCAAGCTGATGGAGCGCGGGCTGATCGAGATCGCGCCGCTCGCCTATATGCGCGGCAGGACGCTTTCCAACGCTTTCATCATTCTCGACGAGGCGCAGAACACGACCAAAGAACAGATGAAGATGTTTCTGACCCGCATGGGCGACGGGAGCAGGATGGTCATCACGGGCGACGTGACGCAGATCGACCTGCCCGAAGGAAAGAAGAGCGGTCTCAAACACGCCGTTTCCATTCTGCGCGGCATAGAGGGCATAGAGACGGTGACGCTGACGGCAAAGGACGTCGTCAGACATCCCCTCGTCATGCAGATCGTGCGGGCTTACGAAAGGGAGAATTCCAAAGAGGAGCAGAAAAATGATGTATTCCGACACAACAGAAAGTAAGAAGTTCGGAAGAGACGAATGCGTGAAGAGCGTCTTTCTCTTTCTGTTCAATTACGCCGTTTTTCTGGGCATCATCGCGTTTTTCCTGTTTTTCAACACGCTGTACGCTTCCGACGGGACGGGGCGGAGCTTTTCTGAGTATTTCCGCGGCAATCTGAGCACGATGGGGTATCTCGCGGCGAGTCTGTTCATACTCTTTGTCGTCATCTATTTTTACTATATATTTGAAGACAAGAACTTTCTTGCCACGATGAAAAACATCGAACTTGTATTCTGCCTTCTCGCCTTTTCTCTCGTGGTATGCTACTTCTTCGGCGTATTTTTCAACGTTTACGCGCGCCCGTCGGCGATGCTGGCGCTGCTCGCGCTCATGCTTCTGAGCCGCCGCGACGCGATCTTTCTCAATATCGTGTTCGCGCTGATGATGTTTTCCATCGACCGCTTTTCCAACTATGTGCCCGAAACGGGGTATGAGACCGCGGTCGACTGTTTTCCCGTCATGGCGTTTTCGGCGGGCATGATCGCGATCTTCGTGGGCAGCCAGGTAAAAACACGTCTGCGTTCTTTTCTCACGGGTTTTGCCATCTGCATCCCCGTGCTGATCATGGCGTCCTGTATCGAATATAAACGAGGCGGCGGCATCGTCTCTCCTCTTCTCTACGGCGTGGAGGGAGGCATTCTTTCCGCCGTCCTGTTCATGGCGCTTCTGCCCGTGTTCGAGGTTGCCTTCAACTGCGTGACCGATTACCGCCTGCGCGAACTGACCGATCACGACGCGCCGCTCATGCGCGAACTCAGGGAAAAGGCGATGGGCACCTTCAACCACTGCATCGTGGTGGCGCATCTCGCGGAAGCCTGCGCCATCGCGCTCAACGAAGATACGGCGCTCGCCCGCGCCGCGGCGTATTACCACGACGTAGGCAAACTGCGCCAGCCCGAATATTTCACGGAAAATCAGGCGGGATACAATCCGCACAACGAGCTTTCGCCCGAGCTTTCCGTGGACATCATCCGTTCGCACGCGAAGGACGGGTACGATCTCATCCGTTCCAAACGGCTGCCCAAGATCCTCGCGGACGTCGCGGTGCAGCATCACGGCACGCTGCCTATCAAATATTTTTATGCGAAAGCGCTGAAAATGTCCGACGGCGAGCTGAACATCGAAGATTTTTCCTATACGGGCCCCAAGCCGCAGACGAAGATCGCGGCGATCATCATGATCGCCGACGCGAGCGAGGCGATCTCGCGTACGCTCCCCGAGCGTACGCCCACGCGTGTGGAAAACGCCGTGCGCGAGATCATCGAAGAGCGCATGGATCTCGATCAGTTCGACGAATGCGATCTCACGATGAAGGACCTCGCCGTCATCAAAGAGACGATCGTGAGCTGCCTTACGGGCGTGTATCACAGCCGCGTGCAGTATCCCAAACTCAAACTCAAAAGAAAGACGGAAGAAGAGGAAAAAGAGCATGAATAAACTCATCATCCATTGCGAGGAAGAGGGATTCGACGCGAGCCCTCTCGAACAAAATGCGCTTGCGGGGCTTCCCGAAAGCGATCCGCTCACGGCGGAGATCGTTTTTACCGACGAAGAGGGGATCCGCAAGCTCAACGCCGAAACGCGCGGCAAAGACGCTGTCACGGACGTCCTGAGCTATCCCAATCTGGACGGCGTGTTCGGAAAAGAGATCAGAAAAGCAGATTTCCCCTACGATGCGGACGAGGATGGCAACCTTTTTCTCGGTTCGATCGTCATCTGCCGCGAACGGGCGAAGGAACAGGCGGAAGAATACGGGCATTCCCTGCGCCGCGAGATCTATTATCTCGCCGTGCACGGGCTCTGCCACCTGCTCGGCTACGACCATGAAACGGAAGAGGACAAGACGATCATGCGCGCGCGGGAAGAGCAGGTGATGAACGCCATGGGCATCGGGAGAGACGCGCAGTGAAGAGCGGAACGGTCGCCGTCATCGGCAAAGCAAATGCAGGAAAAAGCACGCTCGTGAACGTGCTCGTCGGCGAAAAAGTCGCCATCGTATCCCCCAAACCCCAGACCACGCGCGACCGCATCCTCGGCATCCTCAACGAAGAGGGCGCGCAGATCGTATTTGCGGACACGCCCGGCATCTATAAATCGGGCAACGCGCTCACGGCGGTGATGATGCGGACGGCGGAGACGTCCGCAAAGGACGTCGACCTTATCCTGTTCGTGCACGACGGGCACAAAGGGGTCGCGGAGTCGGACATTTCCCTGATGAAACATTATCTTTCTTTCGGCATACCGATGATCGTCGCATACACAAAGACGGATATCATGCCCGAAGAACAGATCCCCGCCGACGCAAAAGCGCTCTTCGAAGGGGGGATCGGGTGCGACGTCGTGCCCGTTTCGGCGCGCAGGGGCAAAAATCTGACCAAACTCAAAAAACTCATCGTTGAAAATCTGCCCGAGGGGGAACCGCTCTTTCCCGACGACGTCGTCTCGGACAAGTCCGCGCGCTTCATGATCGGCGAGATCATGCGGGAAAAGATCCTGCTTCGTTACGACAAGGAGATCCCGCACGGGGTAGCGGTGCTGGTCAATACCTTCAAAAAGCGTGAAGACAAAGACCTTTACGACGTCAGTCTTGACATTGTCTGCGAAAAGCCCAATCACAAGGCCATTCTGATCGGAAAACAGGGGAGCGCGCTCAAAGAGACGCTTGCGTTCGCGCGCAAAGACATGGAGTCTTTTCTCGGCGCGAAGGTGTTTCTGACCGCATTTGTGAAGGTGAAGGACGACTGGCGCGACAAACTCAACCTCATGCGCGAGTTCGGTTACGGGGAAGAAAAAGATCTCTGATCTTCCGCGCGAGTTCGGTTACGGGGAAGAAAAAGATCTCTGATCTTCCGCGCGGGTTCGGATGAAGGGAAGAGAAAGATCTCTGATTTTTTGAACGGCGAGCGGCGCGCGCTAATATTTTTTGTCATATCCGCGCATACTCTTGTTGCGGCAGACGCTTCGGGAGGGGATATGGCGAGATTCGTAAAAGACGACGAAACGGCGGACATTGCCTGGAAAATGTTTGAACAGACGGGCAGTCTGTCCTACTATATGCTTTACAAACAGCTGAAAAAATAGCGGGAGCGTGCAAAAATATGGAATGCAAAGCGGACGCGCTGGTGTTGCGCACGGCGGATTACGGAGAGAGCGATCGGATGCTCACCCTTTTTACGCTGCAGCAAGGCAAGCTGTCCGCGGCGGCAAAAGGGGTGCGCAAGGCGGCGGCAAAGCTCAGATTCGCGGCGCAGCCCTTTTGTTTTGCGGAATACGTCCTCGCGAAAAGGGGTGAGCGCTGTACGGTCATCGGCGCGACGCTGACGGACGGGTTTTATCCTCTGCGGGAGGACATTTCCAAGTTTTACGCCGCCGCGGCGCTGGTCGGCGTGCTGGACGCCGTCCTGCCCGAAGGGGTGGTGAACGAGGAACTTTTCCTGCGCGCCGTCAACGCGCTCGGTCAGATGTGCGAAGGCAGCGAGGAGGAGACGCTCATCTCTTTTCTGTTGAAGGTTCTGGAACTTTCCGGATACATGCTCACCTTTGAGAGGTGCGCCGATTGCGGCGGGGAACTTTCCGGCAGGATCTGGTTCGATATGCAGAGCGGCTGTTTTTATTGCGGCGAATGTGCCCGCGGCGCGGGTGCGAGCCCGTCCACGCTCAATGTTTTGAGAAAATGTGCAGGGCTCGCATTTGATGCGTCGCTCGTCGGCAAAGACGGATATGTGCGCGCGCTGAAACTGCTTTCCGCATATTTTTTTGAAAAGACGGAAACGCGTGTCAAAGCGTTGCAGGAATACATTGTTCTGGCGGCATCGTAGGGGGCATAGCCTTTTGCGAATGCGCCCCGAAAAGGGAAAAATCGGCGGTTTTTTTGCCGATTTTTTTTGTATTGCGTAAAATGATTGCAAAAAATTAAAAAAATATTTTGTTTTCACTTGTAATTTAAATCAAAGTATATTAAAATAGAAGCGTTGGAACTGATACGAATCACCTAAGTTTAAATTTATCAGGAGGAGAAAGTTTTATGGCAAAGAAGTATTGCTACCTTTTCTCGGAAGGTAACGCAAAAATGCGCGAGTTGCTCGGCGGTAAAGGCGCGAACCTCGCGGAAATGACGGGCATGGGACTGCCTGTTCCGCAGGGCTTCACCATTTCCACCGAAGCCTGCACGCAGTATTATGAAGACGGTCGTCAGATCAATCCGTCCATCCAGGCGGAGATCATGGAGTACATCTCCAAGATGGAAGAGATCTGCGGCAAAAAATTCGGCGACAAAGAGAATCCTCTGCTCGTTTCCGTCCGTTCGGGCGCGCGCGCGTCCATGCCGGGCATGATGGACACCATCCTCAACCTCGGTCTGAACGAAGACGTCGTGGAAGTCATCGCGAAGAAGTCGGGCAATCCCCGCTGGGCTTGGGACTGCTACAGAAGGTTTATCCAGATGTATTCCGACGTCGTCATGGAAGTCGGCAAAAAATACTTCGAACAGCTCATCGATAAAATGAAAGAGGCGAAGGGCGTGACGCAGGACGTCGAACTCAACGCAGACGACCTCAGAGAGCTCGCAAACCAGTTCAAAGCCGAATATAAGGCAAAGATCGGCGTGGATTTCCCTTCCGATCCGAAAGAACAGCTCTTCGGCGCGATCAAAGCGGTCTTCCGTTCCTGGGACAACCCCCGCGCGAACTATTACAGGATGCAGAACGACATCCCGTACAGCTGGGGTACTGCGGTCAACGTCCAGATGATGGCGTTCGGCAACATGGGCGATACTTCCGGTACGGGCGTCGCGTTCACGCGTAACCCCGCTACGGGCGAAAAGAAACTCATGGGCGAGTTCCTCATGAACGCGCAGGGCGAAGACGTCGTCGCAGGCGTCCGCACCCCGATGCCCATCGACAAGATGAAAGAGATCATGCCCGAAGTGTACGAGCAGTTCCAGGGCATCTGCCATACTCTCGAAAATCACTATAAAGATATGCAGGACATGGAGTTCACGATCGAGGACAAGCACCTCTATATGCTCCAGACCCGTAACGGCAAGCGCACGGCTGCCGCGGCGATCAAGATCGCCTGCGACCTCATCGACGAAGGCATGATCACCGAAAAAGAAGCGCTCATGCAGATCGATCCGAAAACGCTCGACGCGCTCCTGCACCCGCAGTTCGACGCGGCGGCGCTCAAAAAGGCCGTTCCCGTTGCGAACGCTCTGCCCGCATCCCCCGGCGCGGCTACCGGTAAGATCGTGTTCACGGCTGAAGATGCCGTTGCACAGGGCAAGAAGGGCGAAAAAGTCATTCTCGTCAGACTGGAAACTTCCCCCGAAGACATCGAAGGCATGCACTATGCGCAGGGTATTCTCACCGTCCGCGGCGGCATGACCTCCCACGCGGCGGTCGTTGCGCGCGGCATGGGAACCTGCTGCGTTTCCGGCTGCGGCGACATCAAGATGGACGAGGAGAACAAGAAGTTCACCCTCAAAGGCAAGACCTACAAAGAAGGAGACGTCATCTCCCTCGACGGTTCTACGGGTAACATTTACGGCGAAGGCATCCCCACGGTCGCGGCGGATACTTCCTCCGGTTACTTCGGCAGGATCATGGAGCTTTCCGACAAATACAAGGCAATGGCTGTCCGCACGAACGCGGATACTCCCGCAGACGCGAAGCAGGCGGCTTCCTTCGGCGCGCAGGGCATCGGCCTTTGCCGTACCGAGCATATGTTCTTCGAGCCCGACAGGATCGCGGCGTTCCGCGAGATGATCTGCTCCGACACCGTCGAAGAGAGAGAGGCTGCTTTGGCGAAGATCGAGCCGATGCAGCAGAGCGACTTTGAAAAACTGTACGAGGCGCTCGGCGGCTATCCCGTCACCATCCGTTTCCTCGATCCGCCTCTGCATGAGTTCGTTCCCACGACGGAGGAAGACATCGCTGCTCTCGCAAAGGCGCAGAAAAAGACGGTCGCGCAGATCAAACAGATCATTGCGGATCTGCACGAATTCAACCCGATGATGGGTCACCGCGGCTGCCGCCTTACGGTCACCTATCCCGAGATCGCGAAGATGCAGACGGCTGCCGTCATCAAAGCGGCTATTAACGTCAAGAAAAAACATCCCGACTGGAACATCGTTCCCGAGATCATGATCCCTCTGACGGGCGAAGTCAAAGAGCTGGCTTTTGTCAAGAAGATCGTCGTCGAAGTCGCGGACAAGCTCATCGCGGAAAGCAAGAGCGACCTCAAATACGAAGTCGGCACGATGATCGAGATCCCCCGTGCGGCGCTCACCGCGGACGAGATCGCGAAAGAAGCGGAATTCTTCTGCTTCGGCACGAACGACCTCACGCAGATGACGTTCGGCTTCTCCCGTGACGACGCAGGCAAATTCCTGCCCGCATACTATGAGAACAAGATCTACGAATCCGATCCGTTTGCGAAACTTGATCAGATCGGCGTCGGCAAACTCATGGATATGGCGGTCAGACTGGGCAAAGAGACGAGACCCACGATGCACTTCGGCATCTGCGGCGAACACGGCGGCGATCCTTCGTCCATCGAGTTCTGCCACAAGATCGGTCTGAACTATGTTTCCTGCTCGCCTTACCGTGTCCCGATCGCACGTCTCGCGGCTGCGCAAGCAAATATCATGCATCCACGGTCCAAGAAATAGTAGTATAAGAGAACTATTTAATACAATATATAGTATAAAGAGCTTATTTCTGTTTGAAGTAAGCTCTTTTTGTTTAGAAGTATTATATACCAAAATTTTCAGCTACAAAAAATTACATTTCATATAATTCATCGGCACGAATGTACCTTGGTGAAAAGGATAAAAACCCCAAAATCAAGGAGAATTCGACAAAAATGACCAGAAAACAGGCGCTTTTAGCGGTTTTGGAGACCGCGACGGACACCGAGGCAATAGCCGTAATTCAAGACATGATCGAAAATATGCCGTTTCATGAATGGGATTCGGCGGCTATCGACGACGCGATCGAGCAGTATAAATTCGACCACGGACACTACCCCAAACCGTGCAATTTCAGAGACGATAGGAGATTGCCGAACGCTTCGACCGTGCTCTATCGCACGGGCGTTCTGCTCAAAGATTACTTAAAGTGCTTCTATACGAAGATGACAAATTCGGTTAAATATTTCGATAAGCCGAAAGAGGAGTGGCTTAAAATTTTTCAATCGGAGTTCGACAGAATACATCCGAAGAGCGCCAACGATTTTAACGTGCGTCGAGATAAGTCCACGCCTACATGGAATGTTGTTGCCGAAATGTTCGGTACAAAAAAAATGGAACGAGTTGCTTACGGTCGCAGAACGTGACATCAAGAAAAAACGAAATATTCGTCCCCGCGAAAAGCTGATAGTCAAGTCATACAGCGATATTGATTTTTAAGTATTATCTATATTGTATACTGATATGAAATAGCGGTGTTTTACACTGTTTTCGAAATATTATAGTCCCAAAATATGGTGGTATTGGGTTTAATAGTACCTTGTTGGGATCATTTGGGTGCAGAGTTCTGTGTTTTTGCGAGAAAAAGAGTTAAAATTATTTGTTACACCAATCGTTGGTATGTTTGAACCAAAATTAAGTCAGTTATAGAGTTTTATTACATAAGGATAAGTAAAAAATACTGTTCGATCAATCCACAAGTACGGTAAATACTTCGTCGTCATGCAGACAAAGGTATTCGGTAGGCGGGATTTTATAGCGTTTTACGAAGTTATTGTAAAAATTCCTGTACGTTTTGAAGCCGCAAAGCTGCGCGATATATTTCAAATCGTATGTTTTGTCGTGCATCATCGAAACGGCGTGTTCCAATCTAATGTTGTTTATATAAGTTACGATGTTTACGTTCATTTCGTTTTTGAACAGCGTTTGCAAATACGACGGGCTTAAATGCAACAGGCTCGACATCGATTTTATCGTTATATCTTTGTCGTAATTGTTTTTAATGAAAGTAATAATATGGTTGATGTGCAGATTGTTCATCGACGATTCGGGCAGAAGTTTGCAGTGACATATGCTTGCCAACAGTCTGTAGCATAAAACGGTAAAGTCGATATCGAACATGACCGAGGACGCCGCGCCGCCATTATATTTCGTGTCGAGCAGCAAAATCATCTGTTGTAAAATGGCACTTACGTCCGCCTTGTCTTTAAGCTTTATTATAGACGAGGCGGATTTTATTATGTTGTTGAGCTGTTTGTTGTCTGCTAAAACCGGTGCGCCGAGAATAAGGTCAAACAAAGATTTCTTTTTGTCGGACGGTAATAGCTCGATTTCCTGTATCGACGTTTTTTCGACTATAAAATGTACGGAATGCTCTACGCCAGGCATTATTATTACAAACTCGCGCTGATAGACGAATTGGAACGACAACTGCCCCTTT
>CALVSU010000062.1 GCA_944359385.1 uncultured Clostridia bacterium
ACGCCGCACCGAAGCGCGCATCGCGATTTTCTCCGAAACCATTTTTTCACGGACATGGAAAAGCGACAAACCCGCCCGCAGGCGCATGATCATGCGCCTGCGGGCGGGTTTTCTCCCTGTGAAAGGTTATAAATCACAATTTTTCAAAAAATCATCGTCATAAAACGCGGCTTTTACAAAATTGATCGTTGTAAATACGGTTTTACATAGAGTTTCCGTATTTTTCGGAAACCTTTGCTCAGCGCGTTTCTTTATTTCGTGAATCGGGTTTTTCCTCGTTTTTCTGCGCATGGCAGGAACAACAGCCCGCACAGCCGGAACAATCGCACCCGCAGCCCGTTTTTCCCTGTCTTTTGCGGACAAAATGCAGGGCGACGGCGGCGGCGACGATGCCCGCCGCGATCACGCCGACGGCGACGGAAATGATCGTTCCTGCAACCGATAAAATGAGAATATCCATGATTTTCTCCTTTTTTCCCTCCCGCACGGCATAACCCGTGCGGGAGCCGATCTTATTTTCGGACGACTTTCGTGCGGCGTAAAAGAAACACACCGATTATTTCCGCTTTGCGTCTATTTGCCGAGCGCCCTCTTTTTTTTGCGGGAAAAGTTGATTTTCCCCTTGTTTCTGAGCACAAAGTAAGCTACGAGGAGGGCGATGAGCGCGGCGACGATGAAGCAGGTCCACCACCAGCTCAGCACGACATAGACGGCGACAGAAGTGATGTAGGACGTGAGCATCCAGAACGCCAGCGTGCTCTTGAATTTGCCTTTGGGAAGTTCCGCCCTGACCGTTGCCGCCGCCGCAAAGCAAGGAACGGTGAGCATATTGAAGATACAGAAGGCGATAAGTCCCTGCCAGGTGATGCCTACGTCGGAAGAGGCGAGAAACGCCGCGATGACGCCGTAACCCGATTCTCCGTCTTCACCCGCGACGCCGAGCACCTGCAGCCCGACCGCGCCCGCGAGGACATAGAAAGTGGAGATGACGTTTTCCTTTGCGATGAGACCCGTGACCGCCGCGACGACGAACACCCAACCGAATTTGCCGAGTTGCAGTCCGAAGCCCATCGGCGTGCAGATCCACATAAAGAAGGATCCGATATCGTGCAGGATGCTCTCGTCCATGCGGCTCGCCGCGTCTTCGGCGACGGTGAGGCATTCCCAGTTCCAGTTGAAGTTGGAGAGGAACCAGATGACGATGGACGAAGCGAGGATGACGGTGAACGCCTTTTTGATGTAATGTTTGAGTTTATCCCACACGTGCGCCATGAGATTGAGAAAACGCGGCGCGTGGTATGCGGGAAGCTCCATGATGAAGGGAGCAACTTCCCCTCTCATCGAAGTCTGGCGCATGAACATGACCATCAGCACCGCCATGATCATGCCGAACACATAGAGGAAAAAGACGAGCAGGTCGGGGCTGAGCGGCATATTCGCGTAATGTCCCGCGATGCCGCCGCAGACCGCGGCGAGGATGGGCGCTTTTGCGCCGCAGGTAAAGAAGGGAATGACGCGGTTGGTCATGATCCTCTCTTTTTCGTCGGCGAGCGTCCTCGTGTTGACCGCCGCGGGGACGGAACAGCCGAAGCCCATGATCATGGGAATGAACGCCCTGCCCGAAAGCCCGAATTTGCGGAACGCCCTGTCGAGAATGAAGGCGACGCGCGCCATATACCCCGAATCTTCGAGAATGGAAATGCACAAAAAGAGGAAGAGGATCTGCGGCACGAAGGAAAGCACCCCCGCGACGCCGCCCCAGATACCGTCGTTCACGAGCCCCTGCGCCCAGACGGCGGCGCCCGCCTTTTCCATGCCCGTGCCGATGAGCCCGCCCAGCTGATCGGTGATAAATCCCATCAGATTGAACAGGATCGCGCCCGGCGTCGATATGCCCGCAGGATTATAAAAGACGGCGACGAACGCGTTGAGCACTTCGTTGCCCGTAAGCACGGCATAGCCCGATTCGTTCACGTCTTTGGCAAAGCCGAAAATAGCGTTCAGGTACAGGAGATCTTCCCCGAAGGTGAGATGAAAGACCGCAAAGAGAATGACGAGAAAAATGGGAATGCCCCAGATCCTGTGGGTGAGCACCCTGTCCGCTTTGTCCGAGCGGGTCATCTTTTCTTCCTTATGCGTCTTCGTGACGGCCGTGGAAAACTGCGCGGATATGTACTTATAACGCGCGTCGGCGACCATCGCTTCGAAGTCGCCCGCAAAGACGTCGTCTGCGAACTGTTTTTTGAACTCTTCGACCATCTGCATCTCGTCGGGATGCGCTTTGACTTCCAGCTCGTCGCCCTCGGTGAGTTTGACTGCGTGGAAGAGCGGATTCTCCACCCCCTTCCCTTTCAGCGCGATCTTCACGTCGTCCACGACGTGCGAAAGCGCCGATGCGCGCAAAACGGTCGTTCCTTCCCTCTTTTTCTGCGCCGCTTCGAACGCACGCTCCATGAGCGCACGGATGCCCTCGTCTTTGAGCGCGGATATCTCCGCTACGGGAACGCCCAGTTTGGATTCGAGTTTTTTCGCGTCGATCTTGTCGCCGCGCTTGTTCACGACGTCGATCATGTTCAGCGCCACGACGACGGGAACGTCGATCTCCATGATCTGCGTCGTCAGATAGAGATTGCGTTCGAGATTGGTCGCGTCGACGATGTTGATGACGCAGTCGGGCTTTTCGTCCAGAATAAAATTGCGCGAGATCACCTCTTCGGGCGTATACGGGGAAAGAGAGTAGATGCCCGGCAGGTCTATAATGGAAACGGGCACGCCGAGTTTTTTATAGACCCCCTCTTTTTTGTCCACCGTGACGCCGGGCCAGTTTCCGACGTGCGCCGTGCTTCCCGTCAGGGAATTGAAAAGCGTTGTTTTTCCCGAGTTGGGGTTTCCCGCCAGTGCAAATTTAAGCATTCTTCACCTCCATGACCACGCAAGCCGCTTCGCTCTTTCTGAGCGTGAGTTCGTAGCCGCGGAGATTGACTTCGAGCGGATCGCCGAGGGGCGCCAGCTTTCTGAGCGTGATCTCCGCCCCCGGCGTAACGCCCATGTCGAACAGCCTGCGGCGTATCTTGCCCTCGCCTTCGATCTTCCTGACGAGCCCGCTCTCTCCGACGGTAAATTCGTTGAGTTTCTTCTCCATTTTTTTATCCTTTCTTTTATATTTTCAGCGGAATCGGTACCTCTTTCCGCCATTTTTACTTGTCTGCGGCTGCCGCCGTCCGCCCTTTATACGAGAATTTTCATTGCGAGCGTCTTGTCGAGCGCCAGCCTCCCTTCCTTCACCTTTACGATGACGCTCCCGCCCACCTCGGACATGACAAGGATCTTCGATCCGACGGTGATGCCGAGATTTTCAAAATGCCTTTTGTGCTTTTCGTCTGCGAGCACTTTTCTGACCGTGAGTTCCTCCCCCACGGGCGCAATGGGCAACGGCATATTTTCTCCTCCTTCGGGCGCAGCGCGCCTTTCTCCGATAAAATATTAACCCTAGTTAACGCAGATATTTTATTCTATTTTTATTCGTTTGTCAAGTAAATTTATGCCAATTTTTTAACTTTGGTTAACCTTTTTATAAAAAAAGCGTTTCCTTCTTCTGCGGAAAAAGAAAACGCTTTTCAAGGCAGAATATCTTGTGCTTCTGCCCGCAACACTTTTTATCGGCCGTACAGAAACAAATAAAAATTTCTGTCCTTAACGCTTCATATCGAACGGACGGGGCATTTGCTTTCCTGTCCGCATCTCTTCATGTCGGAAAAAAATTTTTTACACGAACAAAATGCTTTTTCCCTTTTTTTTCGCGTAATTGACGGTATAAAAAGTGCCGCCCTTCTGCGTGCGCAGATATGCCAAAAGAAAATCGCACGCGTCCACCATATAGCGGTTGCGCTCGAACATACACCCTTCCGTGTAGCGCTCATGCAGGACGATCTTCTCGTCGCAGGCGGCAAGAAGTCTTTCGTAGAGCCGTTTCTGATCGGAAGAAAAGCGTTCGCTCTGGTTCGCGCAGGGCACGCACGCGACGACGCGCAGCGGCAATTCCTCTCTGAGCGAAAGCAGGATCTCGCAGCAGAGCATATCAAACCCCACCGCCATGCCGCAAAAAAAGGTATCCGTTCCCTTTTCCGCAAGCTCTCTCAAAGTTTTTTCCAGTGCCGCGCGGGTCAGGTCTTTCCCGACGGCGCGGTGTCCCGTCAATGCACATTTCATAGCGGCGCGCTCCTCTCTTTTCCCCTGCCGCGCGGGTAGGCGGCGGGCGTCTTTGCAATTTTTTCCGCAACGACGATCGTCCTTTCCCCCTCTCCGCATGGAAGTTCGGCTTTCTGTGCGTCGATAAGTCTGAGTCCCAGCACACAAAACGCGTGTTTCGCCTCCGCGATCTCCTCGTCCGCTTTGCCTTTGTATGCGATGAACCTTCCGCCCGTCTTCACGAACGGCGCGCAGTATTCGGACAGCGTGTTGAGTCTTGCGACGGCGCGGGCGCAGCATACGTCGAATTTTTCGCGCAGGGCGGGATCTTTCGCCCCCTCTTCGGCGCGGATGTTGAGAACTTTTGCGTCAAGACCGAGCTTTTCCGCCGCTTCCCTGAGAAAGGCGCACTTTTTCCCGACCGATTCGATGAGGGTAAAACGAAGGTCGGGCCGCACGATCATGAGCGGAACGGACGGAAAACCGCCGCCCGAACCGATCTCGACGACGCGCGCACCTGCGGGGAAATACCGTTCGCCGAGCAGACTGTCCAGAAAATGCTTGATCTTGCAGTCTTCTTCGCCGACGATGCGCGTTAAGTTGACTTTTTGGTTGTAATCGGACAAAAGAGCGTAAAAAGCGCGGAATTTTTCTCCCGTTTCGCCCTCTTCGATACTTTTCAAATATTCTCTCTGCAGATTCTCCATATTTTTATTATATCACGAACATAAAAGAATTTCAATTTTTTAAGCTAATCCTTTATCAACTTATCAAGAAAGTGTTTGTCCACAATGTGGACAAGTTTCTTGATAACCCTCACTTTTTCTTTTCTGAAAGAAAAAAAGAAAACGTCTCCTTTCTTTTTCTTTGAGGGCGTGCATTTTTCATCCACAGAGGGGAGAGGTTGTCCACTTTCCTTCAACGGTTTTGTCAACAAAAAAAGTCTTTGTTATCCACAGCCGCATACGGGAAAGTTGCTTGCTTTTTTTCTTCTTTTTATATATAATGTATAGAAAAAGAAGGGCTCTGCGCCCTTTTATGCACATTTCAACACAGCTTATTATTAACGACTATTATTTAAAAAATATTTAAATAAATATCTTTCCCGCCGCAGGCGCGGAAAGCGTTTATCTGAAAAGATACGGAGGAATGTTATGAAAATCATCTGCGAAGGCATTGAACTTTCCGATGCGGTCATGAAAGTTGTAAAAGCTTGCAGCACCAAAACGACAAATCCCATTCTGGAATCCATCAAGCTGTCTGCGGAAAACGACGTGCTCACCCTGCTTGCGACGGACGGGGAGATCTCTATCGAAAAGAAGATCAGAGCGGAAGTACACGAAGAAGGTGCCGTCTGCGTGCCGGGCAAGTATTTTTCCGATTTTATCAAGAAGCTGGAAAACGCGCAGATCGTGATGAGCGCGCAGGACGAAAAACTCAACATCAAATACGGCGATTCGGAGAGCAGCATACAGGTGCTTTCCGCGGAGGATTTTCCCGCCATCGACATGGGCGTGAACGAAAAACACTTTTCCCTGCTCGCGAAAGATCTCAAAGAGCTGATCGCAAAGACGACGTTCTGCTGCGCGCAGGACGATTCCAGACCCGTTCTCAAAGGGTGCCTGATCGAAGCGAAGGAAGGAACGGTCACTTTTTCCGCTCTGGACGGGTACAGACTCGCCGTCGCAAAGAAAAATCTCGCGTCCATGAGCGGCGATGTGCGCATCATCTGCCCTGCAAGGACGCTCAACGAGATCGGAAGAATGATCTCCTCGGACGAGGACGAGCTTGAAGTGTTCGTGCAGAAGAATAGGCTCCTTGTCAGCATCGACGGGACGGTGCTCACGAGCAGGCTGTACGAAGGGGAATTCATCAATATTTCCAACATAGTGCCGAAGAGTTTCTCGACGGAGATCGCGGTCAATAAAAATGCGCTCGAAGAGAGCGTGGAACGCGCCGCCGTGCTTGCGAGAACGGACAAAAACAGTATTCTCACGTTCGATATCAGAGAATCAAACATGGCGATCACGTCCAACACTTCGCTCGGCCGCGTGGACGAAAGCGTGAAGATCCTGCTCGAAGGAAAGGACGTCGTCATATCCCTCAACAGCAAATACATCGGCGAATGCCTCTCCTCGATCGGAGAAGAGACGGTGCGCGTCTGCTTCAACGGAGCGGTGTCGCCCTGCGTCATCCTGCCCGCACAGGGAGATTCTTTCCTGTATTTGATCCTGCCCGTGAGAACAACGGCGTAAAAACGGTTGACATCGGCAATATTTTTTATGTATAATACATTCCGACACATTAAAATAGGAGAAATAGCGTTAAAATGAAAAGAACATATCAGCCTAAAAAGAGACAGAGAAGCAAAGTTCACGGTTTCAGACAGAGAATGAAGACCCAGGGCGGCAGAAAGACCCTCAAAAGAAGGAGAGACAAGGGCAGAAAGAAGATCTCCGCGTAATTTGATAAAGTCAGGTGCGCTTTGTATACGAGATTAAAGAAAAACAGCGATTTTCAGAAATTGTTTGCTAGGGGAAAAAAAATTTTTTCCCCTGCTTTAATTGTGCTGTATATGCCCGCAAAAGAGACAAGGCTCGGGCTTTGCGTGAGCAAAAAGCACGGAAAGAGCGTGAAAAGAAACCGCATCAAGCGTCTTTTGCGCGAGTCTTTCCGCAAAGTGTCCGATCAGATCAAGGGGAACTACGCTTTTGTCGTCATTCCGAAACAGGCGGAAGAGTATACCTTTGCCGCCTTCGAAAGAAGTTTTCTCACCGTGCTGAAAAAAGAAGGGCTGCTCAGATGAAGAGGGCAGAATTCGTCAGATTTTTCAAAAATTTAAGAAAATACGTCTTTAAGCCGTATATAAAAATGTTTCTCATGCGCGCGATCGTCTTTTACCAGAAGTATTTTTCAAAAAAGACGTGCCTTTACCGCCCCACCTGTTCGCAGTATATGCTCGAAGTCATCAACAATCACGGCGTGATCATCGGGTTGCTGCTCGGTTCGTGGCGGATTTTGCGTTGTAATCCCTTTTCGAAAGGGGGATACGACCCGGCGCCCGAAAATTATTTCAAAGTGCGCTGGCTCTATTAAATTTCGGGTAGAATTGCAATGTTGAATCTTCTTTCCGCCGTCATGGACGCGGCGAACTCCATAGAACTGTTCTTTATTACGGGGAGCGGAGGGCTGAATTTTCTCGGAAAAGCCATCCGCTGGATCATCGAACTGTTCGGCAGCAACATCGGGCTGGGCATCGTCATTTTCACGCTCATCCTGAAAGTCATTACTCTCCCGCTGGACGTGTATTCCAAGGCGAAAATGCGCAAAAACAGCCTGAAAATGGAAAAAATGCGCCCGCAGCTGGAAAAATTGCAGAAACAATACCAGAACGATCAGCAGACGTACAACATGAAGATGATGGAGCTGTACAAAAAGAACGGCTATTCCATGTTCGGCGCCTGCCTTCCCATGATCGTCACCCTCGTCATCTTCTTTATCGTGCTCGGCGCGTTCAGCTCCTATTCGCAGTATGCGAACGCACGCGTATATTATGAAATGGCGAACAGGTATTCCGAAGCTGTCGTCGCTTACGCGCCTGAAGAGGGAACGGAAAATATTTCCGATCCGGTCCCCTATCTTGTGGACGGCGTACAGCAGACGGACAAGGACGGCAAACCCCTCTATATCATCACGAAGACGGTCACCTATTTCGAAGAGGGCAAATTTGTCGCATACAAGAAAGAACAGATCCTCTACACTTCCGACGAAGCGCTCATCGCGGACAAGACCGCGGTGGACTGGAGCGGAGTCGAAGAAGTGAGCACCTATTATATCCAGACGCAGGCGATCGACGGCTCTTCCGACGAAAACGTGCAGAAAGCGCTTTCGGACATCCGCGCCGCGCACGCGGAAGACGAAACGCCCTGGACGGACGAAATGGTCGCCGAAGAGTTCATCAAACAGACGGGAAGAGATGCGGCGGAGAAGGAATACAGAGAAAACAAAGACGGTTTCCTCTGGGTCAAGAACATCTGGCTCCCCGACACCTCGTACAACCACCCCGTGACGAGCTTTTCCAAGTTCAAAAGCTCCGCCAGCAAGATCGACGTGGAGATCACCCGGGATTTCTATAACGAAGTCACCTACAATCTCGCAGGCGAAAAGAGCGCGGCGAACGGCTATTATATTCTCATCGTCATCTCGATCGGAAGTATGTTCCTTTCGCAGTTCATCATGGCGAAGAGCAACAAAGCGCAGAACGAATTGCAGACTGCGGACGGCCGCGGCAAAAAGACGCAGCGCGTCATGATGATCGTCATGCCGCTGATCTTCGGCGCGTTTTCCTTCATGTACAGCGCCGCGTTCAGTATTTACATGATAACGAGTAACCTTTTCGGCATACTGAGCACCGTTCTGATCAACCTGATCATCGACGCGAAGTTCAAAAAGATAGAAGAAAGGGAAATTCAGGAAAAATACAATAAAAGGATTCCGCAGGGATACAGGATACAGAAGGAAGAACCGCGGAAGGGAGGAAAGAAAAAATGAGCGAATCTTATGAATTCACGGGAAAAACCGTGGAAGAGGCGATCGAGGAAGGTCTCAAAGCGCTCGGAATCACCCGCGAACAGGCGGATATCACCGTTCTTGAAGAGGGTAAAAAGGGACTTTTCAAGTCTGTAAAGGCAAAAGTAAGAATGAACAAAAAGAGAACGGACGGCGAGAGAGCCGCCGAATTCCTGGACGGTTTGTTCTCTATCTTAAAGATCGCGGCTACCAACGAGCTGGAAGAAAACGAAGAACACACGAAGATCAACGTCATCGCGACCAATTCTTATTCCGTGATCGGACACAGAGGAGAATTTCTCGACGCGCTGCAGGTGCTTGCGGGCGCCGTCGCCAACATCGGCAGGGATGAATACAAACGCGTCGTCGTAGACTGCGAAAATTACAGGGAAAAACGCGAAGAGACGCTCAAACGCCTCGCAAACAAGCTCGCAGAAAAGGCGGTGCGCACGGGAAGAAAACTTTCTTTGGAGCCAATGAGCCCCTATGAGAGGAGAGTCATCCATTCCGCTCTTGCCGACAACACCGAAGTGAAGACGCAGAGCGAAGGCAAAGAACCCAACCGCTATATTGTCGTCGTGCCCAACAACTTGCGCGCGGGCAGCGACCGCTTCGAAAAGAGAGGCCGCGGCGGATACGGACGCGACCGCAGAAACGGCGACCGCGACGGCAAGCCTTTCGAAAGGAGAGAGCGCCGCGACGGCAAACCCTTTGAAAAACGCGAAAGACACGCTTCCGCTCCTGCCCAGAGACCTGCAAAACGTACCCCCTACTTCGGCACGTATCTCGGCAACTCCGGAGCTTCCAAGAGCGAAGAGGAAAACAAAGAAGAGTAAAATTTCCGCACAAAATGCGGTGTTTCAGGAAATATCCGCAAATATTGCGAAAAAAAAGACGGAAAA
>CALVSU010000063.1 GCA_944359385.1 uncultured Clostridia bacterium
CGGCCCGCTCCCTTATAAAAACGGCGCAAACGGCGGCAGGACTTTTCCTTTTGTCAAACAGTGCGCGGTGGAGCTTTCGGGAAGCTTTTTCGGCGGGAGCATCGTCGACAGGCTGATCCCCGTACAGCGCGCCTTCAACGCGGTAAAAAACAGGAAGCACGAATACCTCAACCGCCTCACGTTCGGCGTGCTCGCCGTCGAGGACGGCTCGGTGGATACGGAAGAGCTCGCCGAGGAGGGGCTCGCGCCCGGCAAGGTCATCGTCTACCGTCAGGGCGCCAACCCGCCCAAGGCGCTGGGCGCGGAATCTCTGCCTTCCGAATTTCAGCAGGAAGAAGAGACGCTGCTCGAAGAGTTCTCCCGCGTCAGCGGCGTGAGCGAGATCAGCTCCGCGTCGGGCATCGGCACCCGCGTGACGAGCGCGACGGGGCTGCAGCTTCTGATCGACCTGGACGATACGAGGCTCGCCGTCACCAAAGCGAGCATCTCCCGTGCCGTCAAGGAGGTGGGCAAGCATATGCTCCGACTCATGCGCGAGTTTGCGGGCGCAAACCGTCTCATGCGCATGACAGGCGAGGGCGGACGGGTGGAGATGTTCTATTTCGGCGCGAGCGACATCTCTTCCGACGACGTCGTCTTCGAAGCGGAAGCGGAAAACGCGAGCACCCCGTCGGAAAACCGTTCGCTCATCTACGAGATCTATAAGATGGGGCTTTTGTCCGACGAGGAGGGAAAGATCTCTTCGGAGACAAAGCGACGCGTGCTCAACGCGCTCGGGTTCGGCGGGCTGGAAAACGCGCGCGGGCTCGGGCAGCTTCATGCCGACAAGGCGGCGGAGGAAAATCTGCGCCTCGCGTCGGAATACGTCGCCGCAGACGTCTTCGACGATCATGCGGTGCATACAGAGGAACATACCCGCTTTTTGCTGTCGGGCGAATTCAAAAAATGCGGCGAAGGTGCGAAGGAACGCTTTTTGCGGCATATCGCGGAACACGCGGCGATGTCGGAAAAAGAGAAAAAGACGGCAGAAACGGGTATGACCGATTAAGAGAGGAGGAAAAAGACATGAACGAAGAGAAGGATAACGTAAACGCGGCGCAGGAAGCGGCGCAAGGGGCGGACGCCCGTGAAGTGCAAGGCGCGGCGGCTTCCGCGCAGTTGGGAAAATTCAGGAGCGTGGACGCCCTTCTGAACGCATACAGTTGCCTCGAGGCGGAGTTTACCCGCCGCAGCCAACGCCTCAGGGAACTGGAAGGAAAACTTGCGAAGAACGAAAGCGCGGCAGCCGCGGACGAGAACGGACAGCCGTCCGCGCCCCGCGCAAGCTCGGAAGTTTCCGAAAACACGGCGGCACGGAAGGAGGAGATCCCCGAAGAGATGAAACGCGCGGTGATCTCCGAATACCTCGCCGCCGTCAGGAGCGGCGCGCCGCTCGTCATGGCGGGCGGGGGAACGCACGTTTCCGCGCCCGAAAAAAAGGCGCGCACACTGGGAGAGGCGGCGCTTCTCGCCGAAGAGCTCTTCAAAAAGGAGCGCTGACTTCTTCCGAAAAATAATCAACAAGGAGCATAAAAGCAAGCAATGGTAACGATGACCAGCGCGGACAACGCGCTTAAAAGCGTATATCTCGGCGTGATCTCCGATCAGCTGAACACGTCGGCAAATCCTTTATTGGCAAAGATCCAGCAGTCCACCGCCGACGTATGGGGCAAAGAGGTGAGAAGGCTCGCTCGCTACGGCGTCAACGGCGGCGTGGGCGCGGGCACGGAAGAGGGGGATCTCCCTTCCGCCGCGGGCAACAACTACGAACAGTTCGTCACAACCCTCAAAAACCTCTACGGCACCATCGAGATCAGCGACAAGGCGGTGCGCGCTTCCGAAAACAACGCGGGCGCGTTCGTCAACCTGCTCAACGCGGAGATGGAGGGGCTGATCGCTTCCTCTTCCTTCAACTTCGGCAGAATGCTGTTCGGTGACGGAAGCGGAATCCTCGCAACCGTCTCGTCCGTTTCGGGTACGACGGTGACCGTCGACAGCGTCAAGAACCTCATCGAGGGCATGGTGGTCGATTTCCTCGACGACGGAAGCGAGATCTCCGCCGCGACGGGCAGAAGGATCACCGCCGTCGACAGGGACAACAAGACCTTCACCGTCACGGGCGGCGCGCTCACGGGCGTGGAAGAAGGCGCTTCCGTCTGCGTGCAGGGTTCGTATAACCTCGAACTGACGGGGCTCGGCGCCATTTTCAAGACGACGGGCACCCTCTACGGGCTGGACCGTGCGACGCACAAATGGATGATCCCGTACATCAAGACCAGCGTCGGCGCGATCAGCGAAACGGTCATTCAGACGGCGATCGACCGCCTCGAAGAGAACGCGGGCAGCCGCGTCGATTTCATCGTGTGCAGCTGGGGCGTCAAACGCGCGTTGCAGAAACTGTTTTCCGAAAACAAGCGCAACGTCGACGTGATGGAGCTCGCGGGCGGATACCGCACCATTTCCTATAACGGCATTCCCGTCGTTGCGGACAGGTTCTGCCCCGACGGCACGATGTACCTGCTCAACACGGCGGATTTCTGCCTGCACCAACTGTGCGACTGGAAATGGCTGGAAGGAGATGACGGCAAGGTGCTCAAACAGGTCGCGGGCAAGCCGCTTTATACGGCGACGCTCGTCAAGTACGCCGACCTCATCTGCACCCGCCCCTGCGGGCAGGCAATGCTTTCGGGCATCACCGAAGGCTAAAAGTCCGTCCGCGCAGGGCAAAGCGGCGGGGAAGGGGCGGATTGCACGGAGTCCGCGCTTTTTCCGCCGCGGCGCAACGCGTGCGGCGTTTGAAGATAGGAGGGGCGGCGGCCGCGGTAAGCCGCCGCCCCTTTTTTTGAATTTCTGGCGCCCCCGCCGCGCGGCAGGTTTGCCGCGCGGCGGGGGCAGGGAGGAAAAATGAAAGTTAAAAAAATCATGGCGCTCGCCGCCGACCTTGTCGGCAGGCGGGACCTTTCCGATTATCTCGAAGGCAAGGGCGGCGCGGACGAAGCGGGGCTCCGCCGCGACGCGGAACAGATGCTCAGGTGCTTCAATATGACGGAAAACGAGGCGGCGCTCGACTATATCCCGCTCAGGGCGGAACGCACTCTCTTTTCGGAGGGGCTGGTGCCGTTTGCCGCACTCGACCCCGCGCCCGCGGAGATCCTGTCTGTCTGTTCGGCGGACGGGGTAAAGCTTCCCTTTGTCCTTACGGCGGAAGGCATTCGCGTGCGAAGGGGCGAAACGGTCATCCGATACCGTTTCAGACCCGCCGTGAAGGCGCCCTCCGACGAAGCCGATTTTTCGGCGGGCGAGCGTTTTCTCGCCCTCGGCACGGCGTGCGAATTTGCGTTGATGGAAGGGATGCTCGACCGCGCGGCGGAACTGGACGTCCGTTACAAGGACGCGCTCGCCGCAGCGGGGAGGTGTAAAAACGTGCGCGTTAAGGGGAGAAACTGGGTATGATCGGCGCAAATAAACAGCTTTTCAAAGCGGCGGGAAAACTGGCGCGGCTGGCGGTCTCCCTCGAGGACCACGCATATTGCGGCGGGTTTGTCTTTTCGGACGGCGCGCTCGGTGCAAAGCGGGACGCGGCGGAATACGAGGGGAAAAGCGGGGTATACGTCCTGCCCGAAGAGTGCGATCCCGAAGCGCTGTATTTCGTGCGTGCGGAAATGGGGATCTCGTCGGCGGCATATGCGAACGGACAGATGTACGCTTGTTTTGCCGACGGAGGGACTTTCGTCGCGTCGCAGATCCCCTTTGCCCGCGCGCCTTCCTGCGCCCGCGTCTTTGACGGGGGAGAAGAAGGCGTGTTCCTTTCGGACGGGGAGGTGGTCTATGTCCTCAAAAAGGGCGAGTTGAGCGCCGTTGTCGGCGTACCGGCATTCGACTGTGCGGGCTATGCCTATGAGCGGCTCTGGACATATACCTATGCGGACGACGGACACCGCGTCTGTTTTTCCGCGCTCGGTGATGCGAGGGACTTTTCCGAGAACAACTATTACGATCTGCCCGACGCAAAGGGGAAAGTCCTTGCGTTTGCAGAGCTGGACGGGGATTTCTGCGTCGTCAGGCAGTACGGCGCGCAGACGCTGTCCGTGCGGGGAAAGGAGGACAGCTTCGAACTTTCCGATCTGCCTTCTCCCGCTGTGCGCATTTTTGAGGGCACGGTCTGCGCGGAAAACGGCGCGGTCTTTTGTCTTTCCGAAGGAGGACTCATGCGTTTTTCGGGCGGAAAGGGTGAGATCATCTGCTCCGAACTTGCGGGGGCGGTGCCGCGCGGCGGCGCGTGCGACATAAAATGCATCGCCTGCGGCGGAAAGGTGTACGTGTACTTTCATGACGGCAGGGGCGTTTTTGTGACCGACGCGTCGGGCGAAGAAAAACGCTTCATAAGGAGAGAATTTACGGCGCCTGCGCTCGGTTTTACGTCTGACGGAGTCGCGGTGTTCGGTGTTTGCGGAAGGAAGTTGTACGCATTCGGCGCGGGCAAAGACGCCTTCGCGGGCGAAAAAGTATGGAAGAGCAGAGAGATCTTTCCGTTCGATGGCGCAAAGGGCGCGCTCGAAGAGCTGATCTTTTCGGCGGACGGGACGTTCGATGTGCACGTGCAGAGCGAGTGCGGGGAGCGGAGTTTTCGATTCGTCGTTAGCGGAGAGAGCAAGAGAGTGCGCCCGTCGCTTCGCGGCAGCTGCTTTTGCTACGAGATCGTCTGCGTCGGGGAAGAAGGCAGTGTCCGTTCTCTGACCGCGGGCTATTCGGAGAGGGGGTGAGCGTATGGCAACCATGACGCAGGAGGAACTGGAAAGGCGCGTCCAGCGTCTGATCGACGCGGCAAACCGCGAATCGACGGCGATCGGCGCCGAATACGACAAAAAAATCTACGAGGCGCGGTGCGAAGCCGCAGGGCGGCGCGCGCTGCGCTCGAGCATGGCGGAAAACGAGGTGCAATACCTTCGCGACGCGTGTACGGAAGAAGTCGCCAAGATCCAGCGCGAACTGGACGAAAAGCTCGAAGAACTGTACGCGGACGCGGAACAGGGGACCGGCGGCATCGTCGAAGCGCCTTATCTTGTCGACTATTCCCTGCCTATGTCCGAACGGTATATCATCGTCAAGGAGTACTATCTCGCATATGAAGACAAAGCGCAGGCGGTGGTCGATTGTGAGAACGATTCCATCGCGCAGGAATATCTCGAAAGATTTTACAGCAATCTTTTACAGCTTTTGTACGTGATGGCTGAGTAAAAACGGAAAAACGGCTGCAAATGCGGTCGTTTTTTCTTTTTCGGCGCGCGTGGCGCTTTTTTTTGTAAAAAAATGGGGGATTTGCCTCGCGAGGACGCGGCGCGCCGTCAAAACTTTGGCAGAATTTTTCCGAAAGGCTTTACATCTCGAAGATTTTATTATATAATGGAATGCGGGCAGAGGCGTGCGCCGCGATGCGGGATACGGCTTCTCCGCAGACACTGAATTTTATTCGTCCGCTTTTGCGGGCGGCAAGGGGCGGAATTGAAATATATCGGAAACGCGCTCAAATATATGTTCAAAAACTTCATATTCATCTTTCCCTTTGCGCTGATCCCGTCGTATTTTTTTGCGTTTGCGCTGGACATTCCCAGTCTGGAAGCGATCGTGGACAAGATCGTTGCCGCCGATGCGGAATTTTCCTTCTCGCTCATTTTCAACGGTTTTTCGCTCATCAACGGCGGTCGCTGGTATATTGCGGCGATCAGCTTTGTGTTTATGGCGATCTTTACGCCGCTCCTGCTCGCTTTCATAGAGAAACATATGCGCATCGGTTCCCGTTCTTTCAAGGGGCTCTTGAAGCGCATCAACTATAATTTTTTGTCCACGTTTGTCTTTCTGGTGATTTCGCTCGCCATCTACGAGCTGTGGGCGCTCATATCGTCGGGACTTGTGTTTGCGGCGGTGCTTCTTTTCGGGGGCGTCGCGCGCATCGTCATCGTCGCCGTTATATCTCTGGGCATGGTGCTGTTGCTTGCCTATATCTTTTCCTTACTGTGGCTTTGGTTGCCTTGTTTGCAGATCACGGGCTATAATTTCGGCGACGCGCTCGCTTTTTCCAGTCAGATCGCAGGCGGAAAACGGGGGGCGATCTTTCTGTCCCTGCTTATTCCGTATGTGGCGGGCGCGGTGCTCGCGCTCGCGGTGGTCGGGATCTGTGCGGCATATGACATCATCGTTCCCGTTTTTGTGTTTATCGAGATCATTTTTATTTTGCTGTTTCTGTATTTCTGCGCGCATATGTACGCCGTGTATTTCGATGCGGCGGGCGAAGAGCGCGAAGATCTGAAAAAACGTTATTGATCGGGGAGGACGCGGCGTGATTTTCAAAAATGCGTTTCATCTGTTGGTAGACAATTTTTCGCTCGTCTATAAATATCTTTTGTACAGGATCATCGTCGCGGTCATTGCCATCGCGCTCGCCGCCGCACTGATCGTTCCCAACATCGCTTTTCTGTTTGAGAGCGCGGAACTCAAATCGCTCACCGAACTCATCCGCGATTTTTTGAAGGCTCTCGTTTCGGGCAATGTCGATTTTCTGAGTACTTTCCCCGAACAGTTCAAGGAAGCGGTATCCGCACTCGGACATCTTCTTGCGTCCAAAACGTCCAACTTCGTATTTGTTTCGGTGTCTGCGGTCATCGTCATTCTGCTTTCCCGTTTTCTGAGCGGCGTGGGCAATTTTGTGCTCGGCGGACTGATCGACGATAAAATGTCCAGTTACGCAAAGACTTCCTTCACTTCCGCGTATATCAGGAATCTGGGCAAAGCTTCTCTCTGGCAGATCATCTATGTGCCCGTCACGTTTGTCTACGATGTCGTCATGCTGGCGGTCTGCTACCTGTTTTTCCTCGCGCTCATGAGCATCATTTCCTTTACGCTTTTGGCGTCCGGCGTCGCGCTCATGCTTTCCGTTGCGTTACTTCTCGTGTCGCAGGCAGTCAAACTCACCGTTTTCAACTGCGCCGTGCCCGCGCTTGTCAGCGATAAAAGTAAGCTTTCCAAAGCGTTTTCCAAAACTTTTTCGCACGCTAGAAAGCATTTCGGTTCACTGTTTTCTACCTACCTCATTACGAGTCTCATTATCCTCTGCATCACGGTGGGCGGGAGCGTGTTTTCCTTCGGCGCGGCGTTGCTCATTACGATACCCGTGTCCTTGCTCATGCTCGTGTGTATCCAGTTTGTTTCGTTCTATACATACGAGAAGAGAAAATATTTCCTCGGTGAAGATAAGATCGTCACACCCAAAGAGGATGCGACAGAGGAGACATTTTACGATAATTTCGAGCTCTGAGCCTTGCGCGTTCGCCGCGCTGCGCTTTCAATAAAAAGTAAAAGGTATTTTATGGAGGTTCTGTATGGATTATAAAAAGGAGTACGAAAGTTGGCTGAACAACCCGGCTCTCAATCAGGAGGGGAAGGAAGAGCTCGCGTCTGTCCGTGACGATGAGAAAGCGATCGAATATCGTTTCGGCGCCGAACTTGAATTCGGTACGGCAGGCATGCGCGGCATCATCGGTTACGGAACAAACATGATGAATGTATACACTGTCCGCCGCGCTACGCAGGGGCTTGCAGAATACATAAAATCGCTCGGGGCTGCCGCTATGAAACGCGGGGTAGTCATCTCTTACGACACGAGACGCAAATCCGACGAATTTGCGCGCGCGTCGGCGGGCGTTCTCGCCGCGAACGGCATCGTCGCTTACCTTTTCGGCGATGTGCACCCCGTACCCATGCTCTCCTATGCCGTGCGCAAGCTCGGAACGGTCGCGGGCATCATGATCACGGCAAGCCATAACCCCAAAGAATACAACGGCTATAAGGTCTACGGCGAAGACGGGGCGCAGATGTCCCCCGAAGCGACGGAGATCGTCGTCGGCTTCATCGAGAAGATCACCGACTATTTCTCCGTGAAAGAGGCGGGCGGGTCCCTCATCAAAAAGGTGCCTTCTTCCGTAGACAAGAGTTATTATAAAAAGCTGACCAAGCTCACTCTCTCCCCCGAAGCAGTTAAAAAAGTGGGGAAAGATCTCAAACTCGTCTATACGCCCGTGCACGGAAGCGGGTTCGTTCCCGTCACGACCATTCTCAAAAAACTGAAGATCAACGTGACCGTGGTCCCCGAACAGGTCAAAAAAGACACGGAATTTTCCACCGTCGAAGTGCCCAATCCCGAATTCAAAGAGACTCTTTCCAAGGGCATCGCACTCGCGCAGAAGATCAATGCGGACGTCGTGTTCGGCACCGACCCCGACAGCGACCGTCTCGGCGTCGCCGTTAAAGATTCGAAGGGCGAATTTGTCGCGCTTTCGGGGAATCAGGTGGGCATCCTGCTTCTCGATTATATCCTCACGCGACTGAAAGAAGACGGAAAACTTCCCGCAAACGGCGTCGTCGTCAAAAGCTTCGTGACGACGGGTATGGCGAAAGCCATTTGCGACGATTTCGGCGTCGAACTCGTCGATGTTCCCGTCGGGTTCAAGTTCATCGGCGAAAAGATCAAGGAATACGAAGCGGATCATTCGCATACATATCTTTTCGGATTTGAGGAGAGCTGCGGGTATCTGCGCGGCACCGAGGGAAGCCGCGACAAAGACGCCGTCGTCGCGAGTATGCTCTGCGCGGAAATGGTCTGCTATTATACTTATAAAAAGCAGAGCGTGTACGGCAGACTCATGGACATCTATGCCCACTACGGATATGTTCTCGACCGCAACGTCAGCATCAAGTATTCCGGGCTGAACGCGATGAAGGAGATGAACGCCGTCGTCGACGCCTGCAAAACCAAAAAAGCGGACAAATTCGACATCTATAACGTGGTTGCCGTGCGCGATTATTCTGCTTCCGTGCGCCGCCTTGCCGACGGAACGGAAGAAACACTCAATATTCCCAAGACCAACGCCGTATATTATGAGCTGGAAAACGGAAGCTTCATCTGTGTCCGCCCGAGCGGTACGGAACCGAAGCTGAAAATTTACTATTCCGTCCGCGCCAAAGACGAAGAGGCGGCGGAAAAAGCTTACGACAAGATGAAGACCGCTTTCGAAGCGTTTCTGAAATAAGAAAACGGATTCGTCAGACTGTGCGCGTCCTCTCCCGCGCGGGAGAGGACGCGCCTGTATTTTTTCGGAATATATATTC
>CALVSU010000064.1 GCA_944359385.1 uncultured Clostridia bacterium
GGTCTCCGATTATAATTATTTCCCCTTCCTGATGCCCAGGGCTAAAGCGGAGGCGCTTGTTTGTTCCGTTATTCCCGAACATGACTTTTCGGCGCAAAAAACAAGGGTCGGGGTACGAGGTATTCTGCCGTATTGCGAATACGCGCTCTGGTTTGTCGCCGCAGTCATCCTCATGTCCGTCTTTCTGACGCCGTTCATGCTCTTCCTTTTGCTCATTCCCGCCGCGCTCATCCTTCTGATGTACGCGCACGAGGGGTATGTGCTGGAGAAAGAAAGCGCCGCTTTCGTATTCGGAGCGTTTGCGGCAAAAACACTTGTTGTCCGTTACAAAGACATTGAAAGCATTTCTGCGTCAGATAATCTTTCTTCCGCAAGGCTCGCTTTGACGGCGGTCGATATCACGGTCGGGCAATATACGCGGGTTTTTTCCGTAGGTTACATGAAGCGTGCGGATTTTTCAGAATTGACGGAAAAGCTCGAAAAAAAAGTTGACAAAGAAAAGTAAATATTATATAATTTGTAAGTCGATCATGTGTTAAAAGCAAATACGGAGAAGAGGTGTATATAAAATGGCGGTACCTAAGTCGAAACAATCCAAACAGAGAACGAATACAAGATTTGCGAATTTCAAGGCTTCGGCTCCCACGCTGGTGGAGTGCCCTCATTGCCATGAACTCAAAGAAGCGCATAAAGTCTGCAAGAAATGCGGCTTCTACGACGGTAAAGAGGTCATCAATACCGAAGAAAAGAAGTAATCTCTTTTATTGGACGAAACAGCCCGCGGAATTTTCCGCGGGCTGTTTTTTTGGACATAGCAACGAAGTGTCAAATTGCGAGCAACAGAGATAAAATGCATTTCTTTTTCCCAAGCGAAAGTTTTTTATTTTGTCGGAGCAAGCGAAACGTTGCTTGCATTTGAAGTACAATTTTTTACTGTTTTTGAACAAAAAAAGAACTATCTTTTTTTGATAAAATGTTTTATAATAGAAATGCAAACTGAACAGAGAGCGAGTTGCGCCTTTGGGCGCAGAGAGCAGGGGAAGGCGGTCAGAATCCGCCGCAACAGCCATTGCCGTGTGAGACCGCTAGGTTTCGAGTCGGATAACCTGCCGTTTTCGGTAAATGCGTTCGTTCGGGCAGAGGAACAAGGGACGCTGCGGACAGGCTCGGTCTGTCCTTTATCGTAAAAAATGCGCTCTTTTTTGGAGCGCAAATTTTTTTACAGGAGTTTTTTTATGAAAGTTTTTAAGCGCTTGTTGATCTTGCTGTGTGTTGCTCTCATGGCGGTGAGCGCGGTTGCTTTCGCGGGATGCGAAGAGGAATCGGGTGAAGCTCTTTCGGGGAGCATGAAGATCGTGATCACGCCTGATACGCAGACGGCGGCGACGGTGATCGAGGTGGACCTGAAAGGGTATACGTCTGCCGATAAAGTTGCCGACGTGATCGAAAACCTTACGGAAGCAGGTAAGCTTTGCTATAAAGGCAGCAACGGCGTTTACGGTCTGTATCTGACTGCGCTCGGCGTTCCTGTGAAGAGCACATATGAAGGGCAGACGAGCATGGTCGACAGCTATATCCTCGAAGAGGGCGGCGGTAAATATCTGTATACATACACGAGTGTAGACGCCGATAAGTTGGAAACAATGCCCGGTTCGGATTATCAGGCGATGACGGTGGAGTATGAAGGCATGACGCTCACCGAATCAATGAACAGCGTTTCGAAGATGACCATTTGCGACGGAGCCGTGATCTATTTCACTTATATCGTATGGGGCTGATCGGGTATCGGCAAAACGAAGGGAATACTGCATTGAAAGCCGATCGGGGATCGGCTGAACGGGAGGGATAATGCTCTTTCGGTCTGCAAAAGAGATCGCGCTGATGAGTATCATGACAGCGCTGTTGATCGCAGGGCAGTTGGTATTTGCCGCTGTGCAGGGGGTGGAGATCGTTACCGTTCTCCTCCTCTCCTTTTGCGTTGCGTTCGGCGTAAGGCGGGGCATGGTCGTTGCGACGGCATTTTCGCTGATGCGGTGTTTGTTGTTCGGATTTTTCCCCAATGTCGTCGTTCTGTATCTCGTCTATTACAATCTTTTTGCTTTGGCATTCGGGTTATTGGGAAAAGCTGCGGCGAAACTGCCCGTCTCGGCATACGTCGCTGTTCTTGCGGTATCGGCGGCGGTCATGACCTGTTGTTTTACGTTGTTTGACGATCTGCTCACGCCGTGGATGCTGGGATACACGGAAAAAAGCGCGAGGGTGTATTTTTATGCCTCGCTGCCCGTGCTCGCGCTGCAGCCTGTTTGTTCGGCTGTAACGGTCGCGCTGTTATGGTTGCCGCTTTCCAAGGTGTTTTCGATGGTGCGTTTTGCCCGCAAGGATAAAAAGAGGTATCTTTCAGAACAAGATTTTACGGTTCTGCATGAAAAAACGCCCGTTTCAGAGCAAGATTTTACTCTTTTGCGACAAGAAAACCCGTTACAATCTTCCGAAAAAGAGAGTATAATAGGGACAGCTATCGCAGGAGGAGAGAAGGAAAATGGCAAAGTTTGAAGAAATGTCCGCACTGTTGCAGCGCGGCAAGGCAAAAGATCTGGCGGCGCTCGTCACGGAAGAACTGGCGGCGGGCACGGCACCGAAGGATATTCTGACGCAGGGTCTGATCGTCGGCATGGGGATCGTGGGCGAAAAGTTTAAAAACAACGAAATTTTTGTGCCCGAAGTACTGATCGCAGCGCGCGCAATGAATGCGGCATTGGCTGTACTGAAACCCGCTTTGGCGGAAACGGGCGTCGAGCCCGTCGGCACGGCGGTCATCTGCACGGTCAAAGGCGATCTGCACGACATCGGCAAGAACCTTGTTAAAATGATGATCGAAGGTACAGGTATTCGCGTGGTCGATCTCGGAGTTGACTGCAGCGCGGAGAAGGTCGTGCAGGCGGTCAAGGACAACAATGCAGATATTGTCTGCCTGTCCTCGCTGCTCACGACGACGATGCTCTATCAGAAAGACGTCATCGAAGCGCTCAAAGCGGCGGGCTTGCGCGACAAGGTGAAAGTCATGGTCGGCGGGGCGCCCGTTACGCAGGCGTTTGCGGATGAGATCGGCGCGGACGCATATACGCCTGACGCGGCATCTGCGGCGGAGAAGGCGCGTTCCTATTTCGCCTGATATGTGAAAGGACGAAAGGCGGCCTGTACGGCTGCCTTTCTTTGTTGTAAACAAGTCCGCGGGGATCGCTTGCGGCGGCAGAGATGTCGCAAGCAGGGAACAGGAGAGGGTATCATGCGGTTAAAAGTTTTGTCGGGAAAAGAAACAAGGGAATTTACTTGCCATGCAGGCGAGAATCTGCTCGGATTTCTGCGCGCGCAGGGGTATGCGATCTCTGCGCGGTGCGGCGGCAACGGTAAATGCGGAAAATGCCGCGTGCGCGTCATCGAAGGGGATCTTCCCGCAGGCAAAGACGGCTTTGTGCTTTCCTGTACGGCGCGCATAGAGGGAGATGCCTTCATCGAAGTTTTCGAATCGGAAGGGGGCGGACTGACGCAAACCTATTCGTCGGCCTTGGAGACGGACGGCGAAGACGGGTTCGGCGTTGCGCTGGATATCGGGACGACCACGCTCGCTTTCGCACTGATCGACCTGAAAACGGGCAAGGAAAAAGAAAAATTCGGCGTTCTCAACAGACAGGGCGCTTACGGTGCGGACGTGCTCAGCCGCATCGCCGCGGCGGACGGCGGAAACGCGAAGGCATTGCAGGACTGTATCCTTGCCCAGACGCGCGACGCGCTTTCCCGTTTTTCTAAGATGATCCCCGACGGGCGCGTGCGCAGGCTGGCGGTCTGCGGCAATACGACTATGCTGCACCTGTTTTTGGGCAAAGACGTGCACGGCATCGGGCAATATCCCTTTCGCGCCGCTTTTCTGGATACAGTGCGCATCGCAGGAAGCGAGCTGGGATTGGACGTGGAAGAAGTTGTGCTGTTGCCGTCCGTCGCCGCTTATTTCGGCGCGGACGCCGTCGCGGGCGGGCTTGCGGCGGGAGTTTGCGGGGGAGTCTGTCTGCTCGCCGATATCGGGACGAACGGAGAAATGCTATTGCACGCGAACGGCAAGCTGTATGCAACGTCCACGGCTGCGGGGCCTTGCTTTGAGGGCGCAAATATTGCCTGCGGCACGGGCGGTGTGGCGGGCGCGATCGACAGCGTTTCTGAGAAGGACGGGAAGATCACCTATACAGTCATCGGCGGCGGGGAAGCGACGGGAATCTGCGGCGCGGGGCTGATCGACGCGGTCGCGCTGATGCTCAAAAAGGGCATCATAGACGAGACAGGCGCATTCACGGGCGGCGTGCAGAGGTTTTACGTCAGCGAAAAGGTATATGTGTCACAGGAAGACGTGCGCAATTTCCAGCTGGCAAAGAGCGCGGTCTGCGCGGGCATCCGCGTACTTTTGTCCGAGGCGGGCGTATCTTTTTCGGAGCTTGAAAAGCTGTTTGTCGCGGGCGGTCTCGGTTTTTATCTGGATCCTGTCAATGCCGTCGCCGTCGGGCTGTTGCCTGCGGAAACGGCACAAAAGCTCGTGATCGTAGGTAATACTGCGCTTGCGGGTACGAAAGAATGCCTTTTAAGCAAGAAAAAACTGCGCGAGGCGGAGCGTATCGCGAAAGCGGCGGACTATATCGATCTGTCCGCGTCGTCCGCATTCATGGATGCGTATATAGAAAATATGGATTTCGGGAATAAAATATGAGACGTTCGACAGAAGACATCCTGCGCGTTGCGGGAGATCAGATCTGGCAATATGCCGAGATCGACGTAAAAGACATCGAGTTTTCCGAAGAGGTCGTTGCGGCATGCCGCGCTAATTTTTGCGGGAATTACAACAAGTCGTGGAAATGCCCTCCCAACGTCGGTACGCTCGAAGAGCTCAGAGAGGAATATACAAAATTTTCGCAGGCGTTCGTGTTCACGACAAAGCACCCCATCGAGGATAGTTTCGACATCGAGGGAATGTTTGCGGCGCGGCTGGAACACGACAAAACGGAAGACGCTATCCGTCCCGTTTTGCCTGCGGGAAGCAGGATCCTCGGCGCGGGCGGGTGTAATGTTTGCAAAAAATGCGCTTTTCCCGAGCCGTGCAGATTTCCCGATAAGGCAAAAACTTCGGTCGAAGCGTGCGGAATCAACGTGGTTTCCCTTGCAAAAACGGCAAAAATCAATTATACTAATGGTGAAAACACCGTCACATATTTTTCGGTCGTTTTTTTGAACGGGAATGGAAATTAAGGGAACAGAACTCAAAAACATTCTGAATTTTAAGCAGCTGGAAAAACTGTTCAGGAATTATTCTCTGACCAGCGGGTTAGACGTGGCTTTGTACGGACCCGACGGTGAAGAACAGCTCAGTGTGCGTACCCCGGGAAGTATCTGCGAATACGTCAAGGGGCATTCTGCGTGCCGCGACAGCGTCGTATACAGCGGTAAAAAGGCGGTGGAGCTGGGTTCGGCGTATATCTATGAAACGCCGTGCGGGCTCGTCATGTGCATCACGCCGCTTGTCGTGGACGGCGAAACGTTCGGCTATATCACGACGGGCCCCGTCGTTTTGTGGGAAAAAGATGAGTTTTTCCTGGATGAATTCCGTAAGAATTGCGTGAAGGCGGGTTTTTTTTCGCAGGAAAATCCATTCGATCCCTCATCTGTCCGCCAGATCGATTGCAAGAGCATGACAAGTATTTCCGAAACGCTCACCATGCTCGTCAACTACATGGTACAGGAAGAGAAAAAGTATATCGGTCAGAGGCTGGAAATTTCGCGGCTGAATATGGAGCGGATGCGCGCCGCCAAGGAAATGCAGATCCGAGAGGCACAGCCTCGCTATAATAAATATCCCATCGAACTGGAAAAAGAGCTGATCTCTTATGTGCAGATGGGCGACAGGAACCAGGCGAAACTTATCATAAACAGGTTTCTCAACGAGATATTTTCCTTTGCGAGCGGCGATCTGGAGATCGTCAAGGCAAAAATTTACGAATTTACCGCCTTTCTTTCGCGCAGTGCGGTCGAGGCGGGCGCGCCCGTTTCCGCGTTGACGGGGGTGATCAAAAAGAGCTCGAAACTTTTGCTGGAAAACGCCGACTTTTCCGATATCTGCCGAGAAACGGTGGAGATACTGGACGGATTTCTCGACGCCGTCTACGAAAGCCGCGGAAAGAAGAACACCAGCGAGCACCTTTATAAGGCGATCATGTACATCAACGCGCATTATTTTGAGGAGATCGACCTCGAAAAACTGGCGCAGCACGTCTTTGTCAGCACTTATTATTTAAGCCGCCTGTTCCGCCGCGAGATGGGGGTGACGTTCAGCGATTATCTCACGAAAGTGCGCGTCAGCAGGGCAAAAGAACTCCTGATGGAGGGAAGGACTGTAGAGGACGTCTGCGGGCGGGTCGGATACAACGACAGCAATTATTTTATAAAAATTTTCAAAAAATACGTCGGCGTTACGCCGTCTAAATACAGAAAGAGCGTTTATTAAAAAAGTATCGCGCCCGCCCGTTTGAAAAACGGGCGGGCGCGGCGTTTCGAATGCAAACTTTAATCTCCGTCATAAAACGGATAAGAAGTTTTGTCTTTTTCTTCGATCGCGCGCAGTACTTTGCAGGGTACGCCGACGGCGATCACGTTTGCGGGAATGTCTTTCTTTACGACGCTCCCTGCGCCGATCACGGAATTGTCGCCGATTGTCACGCCCGCGAGAATGATGCTCCCTGCGCCGATCCATACGTTGTTGCCGATCGTGACAGGTTTTGCGATCTCGATGCCTTCTTTGCGCATCTGCGGATCGATGGCGTGTTCCGCGGTGGTGATGGTGCAGTTCGGCGCGATAAAGACATGATCGCCGAACGTTACCTTTGCGCCGTCCTGAATGATCAGGTTATGATTGGCATAAAAATGATCGCCCGTTTCGATGTTATAGCCGTAATCGCACCAGAAAGGAGGCACAATGATCGTTTCTTTTCCCGCTTTCCCGAGAAGTTTGTTCAGGATCTTTTGTTGTGCCGTGCGGGCGGACGGGCTAAGCTTGTTGTAGCGGTGGCACAGATCTTTGCTACGGTCGATCACGCTTTCGTATACGGGATTATAACTCCCTTTGAAAAAACAGTTTAGCGGCACGAAAGGCTTTTTGTTCATGATCATTTCCTCCCTGTCTTATTGTAGCAAAATCCGCCGCGCCCGTCAACCGTTAGCGCTTCCTGCTGTCAGACGGGGGCAGCGTCGGCAACAGATCCGCCGCGCCCGTCAAACCGTAGGCGTCTTATTTTGTCAGGCGGGACGGCGCAGGCAACAAAACCGCGCGCCCGTCAATCGTCGGCGCAGTGCATTTGCAATGCGGAACGGACATTCATTACAGGCGCCGCTGATGTTTGTCGGAAAAGGCGTTTGTTCCGAATATAAGGGGGACGACCTGTCCCGCGCTTTTAGGGCAAAAGCGGAGGTGATAAGGGGATCATCCGCAAAGAGAAAAGAGAGAGGGCGCGCACCTGACGGTGCGCGCCCTCTCGGGCTATATCGGCGGCTTTTATAAAACCGCTCGGATATTTTTAGTTCAGTTTTCCTTTGCGGCGAGCTTCTTGTAGCCTTCCAGACGTTCTTTGCTTTCCGCTTCGCTCTCTTCAAAGAGTTTTTCCGCGACGGCGGGCTGCGTCTTTTTGAGGGAAGAGTATCTCGTTTCGCTGAGGATGAATTCCTGATAGCTTGCGGTAGGATCTTTGCTGTCCAGCGTGAACGGGTTTTTGCCCTCTTCTTTGAGTTCGGGGTTGAACCTGTACAGCTGCCAGTAACCGCAATCCACCGCGCGTTTCTCTTCGTCCTGGCTCTTGCTCATGTTGATGCCGTGGTTGATGCAGGGTGCATACGCGATGATGAGCGAAGGACCGTGATATTTTTCCGCTTCGATGAGCGCGTTGAGGAACTGCTGTTTGTTGGAGCCCATTGCGACCTGTGCGACGTACACATAGCCGTAGGACATAGCCATCATGCCGAGGTCCTTCTTCTTGACTCTCTTACCGGAGGAAGCGAACTTCGCGACCGAACCCGTAGGGGTGGATTTGGAAGCCTGTCCGCCCGTGTTGGAGTAAACCTCGGTGTCGAGCACGAGCACATTGACGTCTTCGCCCGAAGCGAGAACGTGGTCGAGCCCGCCGTAGCCGATGTCGTAAGCCCAGCCGTCGCCGCCGAAGATCCAGATGGATTTCTTGACGAGGCAGTCTTTCGCTTTGAGGACTTCTGCGCACAGTTCGTCGCAGTCGCGGCCGCACTTGTCGCAGCCTTCGCAGACCTTGATGAGTTTTTCAGCGGCGGCTTTGCTGCCCTCGGCGTCGTTCATGTTGGCGAGCCATTCTTCGCAGGCGGCTTTGCCTTCCGCGAAATCCGCCCATTTCTCGGCGAGCGCGGTCACTTCCGCGGCGAGTTTGTTGCGCCTTGCGGAGTAAGCGAGGTTCATGCCGTAGCCGAATTCCGCGTTGTCTTCGAACAGGCTGTTCGCCCAGGCGGGGCCGTGGCCTTCTTTATTCACCGTGTAAGGGCACGTAGGGGAGGAACCGCCGTAAATGGAGGAGCAACCCGTAGCGTTCGCGACGATCATGCGGTCGCCGAACATCTGGGTGACGACTTTGACGTAAGGGGTCTCGCCGCAGCCCGCGCACGCGCCGGAGAACTCAAACAGCGGCTGATTGAACTGGCTGCCTTTGACGGTCGTCCTCTTGATAGAGGAGGTGTCCGCCTGCGCGACTTCCTGAGAATAATCCCAGTTCTTGGAATCCGCGTCGACCACTTCTTCCAGAGGTACCATGACGAGCGCTTTGTTGCCCTTCATGCCGGGGCAGACGTTCGCGCAGACGCCGCAGCCCATGCAGTCCAGAGGGGATACCTGCATGCGGAACTGCGTGCCCTTCAAACCGGTCGTAGGTTTCGTAACGAAAGTATCGGGTTTTTCCGTAGCGTCGTCGATGACCACGGGGCGGATACAAGCGTGCGGGCAGACGAAGGAGCACTGGTTGCACTGGATGCAGTTTTCAGCGACCCACTTCGGCACTTTGACCGCAACGCCGCGCTTTTCGAACTTGGTCGTGCCGACG
>CALVSU010000065.1 GCA_944359385.1 uncultured Clostridia bacterium
TACGGTCTGGATTATGCGGAAAAATACAGGAACCTTCCGTACATAGGCGTGCTCAAAGAAAGCGTTTATAAAAAATAATTGCCGCGCGGAAACACAACAACGGCAGAAAAACAGATCCCCCCCTGCACACTCCGTGCGGCAGGGGGGATTTTAAATGGCATAAGTGCGGCGCGCCCTTCAAAGGCGCGCCGCGTAAGTTTTGTCAGAATCAGCCTTGCGAGGGGGCGGTATGTGTCGCTGCGGTGAGGACGTAACTGAGCGTTCCCATCGAGTAGGCGATGGGGGATTCGATGAGGAGGGGCAGGTTGCGGTATTTGTTCGCAGAGGCGTTTTCGTTTCTGGCGGCATAGCGCACGGAATGCGTCACGCCCGTATTGTCCGTTCCCGTGAGGGAGAACTGCACCGAGCAGGCGGAAATGGAGCCGCTTACCTGTTCTCCGTCAAGCAGGAAAGAGTAATCGCTGCTGACGATCTCTTTGCAGGAGAGCGTTACCGTCTGTTTGCCGCCCGTCGCGCTGACGACGGTGACTTTATTCGAAGAACCGCTTTCGAAGGTAAGACCGCGGCCCGCAAAGAGCAGCTGTTCGTTGTCGAAGCAGGAATAGCTCTTCGTAAGTTTGGAAAGATTGTAGGAGGAATCGCCGAAGGCGCCGATGGAGATCTTGTCGCTCTCTTCGGTCACCGCAGAAGAAGTGTCGGTGACGGCGATCTCCGCTTTGCTTCCGCTCTCGTTGTAAGAAACGGAAGTTTTATAGCTGTATACGCCGATCGCCGCGTTGACGGGGGTATGCGAATATACTTCCGTACTGCTTTCGAGGGGTGCAAGCCCGTCGGACGTGTCGCGGAACCACACGGTGGAGGTGATCTTGTCTGCGGGAACGCCCGTCTCTCCGCCGAACGCGTAGACGGCGTTGCCGTCTTTGTCCGCAATGGTGGCACTCACTTCGAGCACGGTCGTCTGTTTATATGCCTGCGCGACGGTCAGCCCGTCCGACTGGCGGTGATAGCTTGCCGCTTGCGTCGTCACGGTGTAGGTGCCGCTCAGCCCCGTATATTTGAGCCCGTTGGTGGAACCGCTCTCGCTTTCGGTATATCTTACGTCATAGGTGAGCTGTTCGTAAAAGGAGGCGTCGTAAGCCGCGGTCGTGTTGTAGTTCCAGTTTCTGTTGAGGGAGACGGTCACTTTTGTCGAGCACGCGGACAGTGCAAACACCGCCGCGGCGAACAGGGCAAGCGCCGCCAGTTTCTTTTTCATGAGATGAATACTCCGTTGATAGCGTTATCGTAGGTTACAGTATAGCATAAATCGCGGCGTTTGTAAAAACAAAAAGGGTGAAAATTACTTAAAAAAAAGATAAAAATATGCTATACTGTTAAAAAATCAGGAAGCTGCCCCCGATGCGGCGGGTGTCGGACTGAGGGAAAACGGGGAAGCCGCCCCGATGCGGGGCTTTGATAAACAGTCAAAAAATGAGAAAGCCGCCCCGATGCGGGCGGCGGGAGAGTGCAATGCGGGTCAGGATCGTGCTTGCGCCTACGGTCACGGAACTGGTGCGATACATAGCCCGTCTTCCCGAAGAGGGAAGGACGGTCATATTCTGCGAGGACAGGCTGACGCTGGAAGCGGAGCGCGCCGTCGCGGCGGAAAAGGGGGTCACCTTCGACACGTCGGTGACGACGTTTGCGCGCTTTTTGAAGGGTGCGCGGGGCGCGAAGGTGCTTTCCAAACAGGGATCGGTGCTGACGGTGGGCGCGATCGCGGCGGAGAACGCGGGGAAACTGCGCTGTTTCGGCAAAAATCCCGCGGGCGCGGCGGGCAGGCTGTACGAGACGATCGCGCAGCTGCGCGCGGCGCTCGTCACGCCCGAAATGCTGGAAACTTCCGCCGCGGAAGTGGAGGGGAATCTCGCGGAAAAGCTTTCCGACATCGCGCTCGTCTACCGCGGGTATCTGGATTTTCTTTCGCGGGGCTATCTCGACGAGAGCGGGGTGCTTGCCCTTCTGCCCGAGGCGATGCGGGGAAGAGAGGGCGTTGCGGGCGCGCACGCGGTGTTCGCGGGATTTACCTCTTTTACCCGCCAGGCGGCGGAAGGCATTTTTGCCGCGATCGGGGCGGCAAAGAGCGTCACGGGCGTCTTTTTGGGCGGAAAAGAGGGCGCGTATACGCTGGAAGCGGCGAACGCGTTCGAAAAATACTGCAAAGAGGCGGGCGCGGAATGCGAATATGAGTACCTGCCCAGCGTTCTTCCGCCCGAAGCGGACAGACTGCGGCGCAAGGTGTTCGACCCCGTCGCGGAAGCGCCGTTCGAAACGGGTGCCGTCCGCCTTTATGAGGGGGCGGATGCGGAGGACGAACTTTCCTTCATTGCGGCGATGATCAAGAAAGAGATCTCCGACAACGGACTGCGCTTTGCCGACATCGCCGTCCTTCTTTCCGATCCGAAAGATTATGCGGTCTCCCTCGAAAAGATATTTTCCGAGTACCGCATCCCGTATTTTTCCGACGTAAAAAAGAGCGCGGCGTTGCATCCGCTTTGCAAGCTGCTCGTCGGCTGGCTTCGGGTGTTGTCCGAAGGGTTTGCGCCCGAGGAGGTGCTTTCCCTGATCGGCAACCCCTTCTTCGGCGAGGGGGAGGAAGCGCGAGACGTTTACAGGAACTATCTTCTGCGCTATGCGAATTACAGAGGCGGGGTGAAAAAGCCCATTACCGAAAGCGCGGGTCGGGACGCGATCCTGCTCACTGCGCTTCGCGATAAATTTTTGTCCGTGTTCGAAGGTGCGGGCGCGTCCGCGCCCGTGGGGCGCTATTGCGCCATGCTCCGCGCGCTCATGGAGCGCTTCGATGCGGAAAAGACGCAGAAAGACATCTCCGAAGCGCTCTTGCGCGAAGGGTACCGCGCGGAGAGCGAATACCTCTCCCGCGGCACGGAGATCTGTCTTCGCGTGCTGGACGAGGCGGAGATGCTCTCTTCGGGCAATCCCGTGCGTGCCGAGGAGTTTGCGGCGCTGCTTTACGAGAGCTTTCTGAGCGTGGAAGTATCCCTCATCCCGCAGACGGTGGACGCGGTGTTCGTGGGCAGTCTCTCAGAGAGCAAAAAGCCCGCGTCCAAGGTACTGTTTGCGGCGCGGCTGACTTCCGACGTGCCGCCCGCGGGCATGGATACCGCCCTCATTTCGGACAGGGACATCGACCGTCTGCGCGCCCTGAAAGTGGAGATCCAGCCCAAGATCCGCGAGGTCAACGCGCGTGCGGCGGAGAACGTGGCGCTCTCGCTCGCGGGGTTTTTCGAGCGGCTGTATCTTTCCTATCCGCTTTCGGCAAAGGGGAAGGAATGCAAGCGGAGCGGGATCATCGACTTTGCGCGGGGCGCCTTCACGCTCGGCGGAAAACCTCTCGGCGTGCTCACGCGGGGCGCGCTGGAGCGTTCGGAGCGGTTCAGCGCGGCGGCGTATACGCGCTATCTCGCTTGCGCGGCGAGCGAAAAGGTGCCCGCAGTGCGCGAGCTTCTCACCCGCGCGGACAATTACAGGCGGGGCAGGAGCGATTTTTCCGCGCATGCGGGGCTTTACGCCGTGCTGAAAGAGCGGGAACAGGGAATAGACTCTCTCTTGTACGCGGAGCCCGCGCCCGCGTTCGTGCCCGAAGCGGCGGAGACGGTCTTCAAGGGCAAAACGACGGTCGCACCTACCCTCGCGGAGGGGTATTTCAACTGTCCGTACCGCAACTTTGCCGAGCGCGGACTTCTTCTCAAAGAGCGGGAAGAGGCGAGCGTGCGCCCCTTGGACACGGGCAATTTCCTGCACGACGTCATGCGCGATCTCGCGGAAAACCTGCCCAAGCTGGAGAGCGAGGCGGCGTGCGCGGACTTTCTGCGCGCGCGTTCGGAAGAACTTCTGTCCAAGCCGCCGTATTGTTATCTCAAAGACACGCGGACGGGCGGCTGGTCGGCGGATGCGTTGGTCAGGGAGACGGTCATCGTCGGTCTGAACGTCGCCGAACAGCTGAAAAATTCCGATTTTACCGTGTTCGGCGCGGAAAAGACGTTCGGGTATCCCGGATCGCCTTTTGAAAGCGTGCTTCTCACATCGGACGAAAAGCCCGTGCGTCTTGCGGGCAAGATCGACCGCATCGACGCCTGCGGCGACTATATGCGCGTGGTCGATTACAAAACGGGCGCCTTCGACGTGAGCGCGAAAAGTTATTATGCGGGCAGGAAACTGCAGCTCGAACTGTATCTGTACGCCGCCTCGCGCGGCAGGAAGATGGCGGGCGCCTACTATTTCCCCGCACGCGTGTCCTTCGGGGAAGACAGAGACAGTCCTTTCCGCATGCAGGGTTTCACGGCGGGCGAAGACAGCGTGGTCGCCATGAGCGAGCGGGGGATAGAACCCGGGCAGAAGAGCCGTTATATCGACGCATATTTCGGCAAAAAGAGCAAAAAGGCGCTGAGCGGGGAAGATTTTGAGGATTTCATGGAGTATTCCGTGCTCGTCGCGCGCAATTTCGTGAAGGAAACGCGGGCGGGCTGCATCGCGGCTTCGCCGTATGCGGGGGCGTGCGACTATTGCCCTTACGGGGGAATGTGCGGACATTTCGGCGGCGGGCGCGAGGTGAAGAGCCTGGAATTTGCCGACATTGCGGACATCGTCAGGAGGAGGAGAGGAGAATGAGCGCGAGAAATCCCACGCCCGAACAGCGGGCGGCGATCGAAGCGGCGGGCGAAGTGCTCGTTTCCGCGTCTGCGGGGAGCGGCAAGACGTTCGTCATGATCGAAAAGATCATTTCCCTCATTCTTTCGGGGAAAGCGGATGTGTCCTCGGTGCTGGCGGTCACGTTTACCAACCTCGCCGCCGCGGAGATGAAGGAACGTCTGAAAAAGGCGCTTTCCGCGCGCATCAACGAGGAGACGGACGCGTCCGTCCGCGCGCGGCTGAAAACCCAGCTTTTCGAAGTCGGCACGGCGGATATCTGCACGCTGCATTCCTTCTGTTCGAACGTGATACGCCGCCATTTTTACAGGACGGACGCGGACGGCAACTTCCGCGTTGCGGAAGAGGAAGAGGCGGACAAGCTCAGAAAGCGCGCCGCCGAAACGGTTTTCGAAGAAAAACTCGCGAACGGCGACGAGGGGTTTTCTCTGCTTAGCCGCGCGTTTGCGGGCAGCAGGGGCTTTTCGCGCCTGACGAACGCACTGCTCGAAGGGTATGAGAGAGTCTCTTCCCGCGCGGATTACAAAGAATTTCTCGCGAACATCCCTTCGTTTTATACGGAGGAGGGTTTTTCCCGCCTTTCGGCGGAAGCCTTTCAGCCCGTGCGGCGCAGGGCGGAAAAACTGCTCGCCGAGGCGAGAGAGGCGAAAAAGGAGGCGGAAGCTTTCGTCCGTGAGGGGATCATGGGCGAAAAGCACGTCGCTTTTTGCGCCGCGCGCGAGGCGCTTGCGGAAAAACTGCTCGCCGCCTCTTCTTTTTCGGAAGGCGCGGCGGTAGCCCTCGGCACGGCGCTCCCGCCCAAGCCCGCCAATACGAAACTCAAAAACACGGGGCGCGACGACGCGCTCGCCCTCGACGCGCGCATGGCGTCTTTCAAGGAACTGACGGACAAGATCCGCGATCTTTTCGGCGGCGAGACAGACGAAAGCGCGCTCAGAGAGAGCTTTTTTTCCTCCGGGAAGATCGCTTCAGCGTTTTCCGAGCTGTTGTTGGCGTTCGACGGGGAGTATGCCCGCCTGAAACGCCGCGCGGGCGCGCTGGACTTTTCCGATCTCGAACATAAGTGCCTCGCGCTTTTGCGCATGGAAGACGTGCGGGAGGAGGTGCGCGGCAGATACACCCATGTCTTTGTCGACGAATATCAGGACGTCAATCCCGCGCAGGAAGAGATCCTCTCCCTCGTCGCGGGGGAAAATGTGTTCATGGTCGGAGACGCCAAGCAGTCCATCTACGGTTTCCGCGGGTGCAGTGCGGCGTTTTTCACCGAAAAATACGCCCGTCTCAAAAAATCGGGCGGCGCTTTGGAGCTCAACGGCAACTTCCGCAGTGCCGATGCGGTGCTCGCAGCGGTAAACGGCATCTTCTCGCGCGCGATGACGAAAGAGACCTGTTCGATCGATTACCCGTCCACTTCCGTCATGACGGGCGGCGGCGCGTATCCCGAAGGTTCGGGCAGGGTGCGCTTTGATTTTATCCCCGAGAAGGAAAAGGAAGAGCGCGAAACGCCCGACGTCTATTCGGTCGCCGACAACCTCGGCGCGGAAGGCGCCGAGGAGAGCGCCGAGGGCGCGCTGATCGCAAAGATCATCGCGGAAGAGCTTTCCAAGACCCGTTACGACGTTTCCGCGGGCGGCTATGAGAAGATCGGGTTCAAAGATATCGCCGTCCTCACCCGCGGAAAAACGGCGAAGGCGGAGCGCATCATCGCCGAACTCGTCAGGAGGGGGGTGCCCGTCGCCTCGTCGGCGGAGTACAACATCTGCGACTATCCCGAAGTGAAGACCATGCTCGACGTGCTTCGGTTCGTCGACAACGCCGCAGAGGATATCCCGCTCGCCTCTTCCCTGAAGGGGCTCGGAAAAGTGTCGGACGCGGAGCTCGCGAAGATACGCCTTTCCGCAAAGGAAGATACCCCGTTCTATGTCGCCGCGCGGGAGTACGCGCGCAAAGAGGAAGGGGAGACGGCGGAAAAACTCAGGAGATTTTACGCCTTTATGCGCAAGCTCCGTCTTCTCTCTTCTGTAAAGAGCGCGGCGGAGATCATGTCGCTGGCGCTCTCCGAAACGGAATTCGAGCTTTCCCTGCTTTCCATGCCCTGCGGGGCGGAACGCGTTTCGCGCGTAATGCGGCTGATCGCCGAGGCGGGGGAACTGAGCGTCGGGGAGTTTCTCGACAAACTCAAAGCGGGCGGATACAGAGTCGGCTTTTCCGAGAGCGGCGGCGAGAACGCCGTCAAAGTGATGACCATGCACGCGTCCAAGGGGCTGGAATTTCCCGTCGTCATCGTCGCGGGCATGAACGACCGCTTTTCGGGCGAGGACATGAAGGGGGATTTTCTGTACGACGAAGAATGGGGATTTGCCCCGTGCGCCTACGATTTCGAGAGCTATCGGCTCAGGGATACTCTTCTGCGCCGCGTTGTGCGCGCGCGCCTGGCGAAAAAACGCGCGGAAGACGAGATGCGTCTTCTCTACGTCGCCGCGACCCGCGCGGAATACAGTCTGCATTTTCTCTTTACCGAGAGAAAGCAATTTGACCTTTTCCGCGTTCCCGAGGCGGCGTGCTTTGCCGATTTCATCGATTTTGCCGCCCTGGGCGGTTACGTCGCCGAGGGAGACGGGGGAGAACTTCCCGCCTTTTCCGAGCGCATCCTCGTCCTCGGTCAGAAGGACGAAGAAGCGGAGCGCGAAGTGAAAAAACGCTACCGCCTGCCGTATGCGCACGAAGAGAGTCTTTCCCTGCCCGTAAAGACGTCCGCTTCCGAGATCCTCAAAGAGCGCGGCGAACCGTTCTATGCGGAAAACAGCATGGTCAAGGCCGCGGATCCCGTCCCCGCGGCGGACGCGGCGACGGGCACGGCGTACCATGCTTTCCTGGAACGCGCGGATTTTTCCGCGCCCGCCGATAAAGAGGCGGCGCGCGTTCTCGCCTGTATGCAGAATGAAGATCCCGCCGCGGCGGCGCTCCTTTCGGAGGATAAAATGCGGGAGATCCTCTCCTTGCCCGTTTTTTCCTCGCTCAGCGGCTGTACACTCTTCCGCGAACGCGAATTTTTGCTTTCCGTGCCTGCGAAAGAAGTCCTCGACAGCACTTCCGACGACCATGTACTCATGCAGGGCGTCATCGACCTCATGGCGGTCAGGGGGGAGGAGTGCATACTGCTCGATTATAAATATTCCTCGCACGATGCGGAGAACCTCGTCAGGACATATCTGCCGCAGCTGCGCGTGTATGCCGCCGCCGCGCGGCGGGCGCAGGGGGTAAAGAAGGTGTCGGCGTACCTCGTCAATATCCTGCGCGGCGAAGCGGTAAAGGTGCTCTGACCGCGCCGCACGGCGTGTTTGTTTCTCGCTTCGGGCAGTTTTTTGCGGCGCCCCGCATCGTCTTTGCGGCGCTCTGCGTCGGGCAAGGCGAAAAACCGTACGGGCGGGCGAAAGCTTGCATTTTACGAACGGGCGCGCGTCAGCTCCCCCCGATACAAGGAGTCGCACCACACGCGGACAGCCGCGCGGGCGGGAAAAGCCTGCATTTTTCGGCAAGAAAACAGAAAAGAGGACAAAAAACCCCGAAATGTACGGCGCGGAAAAGGGTATACTTAGCGCAGTACGTATAAACGGGGTTTTTTATGTTTTCGAAAGTCCTCGCGTCTGTCGCGGCATATTTTGTTTCCCTGCCCTCGCTCTGCAAGGAGATCGCGGCGGCGGTGTTGTTTTTTCTGCCCGCGGCGGCGTTTCTCGTCGCGGTTACGGTGTTGTTCGCGGCAAAAAAGCTGCGCGCCCGCTCCAAATTGTGGTATCTTTTCTTTTCGGAAAGCTGTTGCCTTCTGTTTGCGGCGTTTTCCCTTCTCTCGCGGGAAGGGGATGCCGTCATTGCGTTTATCGCCGCTGCGCTTTTGGCGGAAGGCGTGTATTTCGGACTGTTCGGGCTTTTGTGTCTGTTCGGCAAAGAGCGCGCGAAAAAGAGACCTAAAAAGAAAAGACAAAAAATTTCGGAAGAGGAGATCTCCGAAGATATACCTCTTTCGGCGCCTGCCGTCGGCGAGGATGCGCCTGCCGACCGACCTTTTTCCTCTTTCGGCGTTTCAAAACCGCAGTTTGTCCGCTGTTTTGCGGGCGGAGGGGAGAGTGCACCGAAACTTCGCTCCCTCGAAGACGTGCGCTTTGACTATGTCTTATCCGTTTTCGAGCGGCTCAGGGAAATGAAACTGGGCGCGGGCGACAGGCTGGAAGCGGAAAAAATGGGCGAACTTCTGGAAATTTACAAGAACAAAGGCGCGCTTTGCGAAAAAGAGTGCGAAACGCTCAACGACATTCTCGCTTCCCTTCTCAAAATGATGGCAAAATACGACGTATAAACAGATCGGGCGCGGCTTCTGCCGCGCCCGATCT